>NZ_RHQP01000002.1:22214-45061 GCF_003935465.1 Pseudomonas sp. o96-267 | reverse complement strand
CTGCGGGCCCGCTGGGGGCCCCCTGGTGGTTTTTTTTTTTTTATCCGTTTCCTAAACCCAACAACCCTCACTTATGGGGGCGCCCCCCCCCCCGGCCCCCGCCCCCCCCCGCCCCCCCCCCCCCGCGCCCGCTCCTACAGGCTCGATCAAGGCAATCAACAAGGTGGAGCAAAGAAGGCGTTGGCTGCGCGCTCCGGTCGTCCACCCTAGGTAAAAATCAGGCACTGGGGCGGCCCACCAACGCATAGGAGCTGATGCTGATTTCGTGCTCGCGGGTCAGGTAGGTCTGACGTTCCAGGCGGTCGCGCTGGAAGCGGCCCTCGCGCGACAGACGCGAGAACCAGTAGAGCAACTCGTCGGTGGCGCCTTCCGGCTCCTGCTCCAGCAGCCAGGTCATCAGATCCGGCAGTGGCAGCGATTGCTCGCAGCGCTCGATCATTTCCCGCGCGGTTTTCGGCGCCTTGGGCGCGCCGCCCTTGCGGCTGCTGCTGGCCTTTGGGAAATGCGCCGGCTTGGCTTCGAAGCGCGCCAGGGCGTAGACGTAGGCCTCGACCTGGCTGGCCGAACCGAGGAAGTTGCTTTGCGGCCGGGTGAACAGCGGCATGGCGGCCTGCGGCACGGCGTCGATGCCCTTCTTGCGGATCACCGACAGTGCCAGGGCGGCACCGCGGGTCACTGCGTTGTGCCGGCGCGCTTCTTCGCGCAGTGGCAGGAGCAGTTCGCGGGCCTTGCGCAGGGTTAACTGGGCAGTGGTCTGCATTTCCAGGATGCGCGCGTGGGTACGCAGCAGCAGGTCGTCGTCGACCAACTGGCCGAGGCGCTGTTGATCGCCGAGCAGGCGCAGCAGCACCTGTTCAACGCGGCGCACGCCCTGCTCGAAGGCGCCGTCGGCGGCGACCAGCTGGATCATCGGCTCGACGTATTCGTCCCAGGTGGCCAGCACCTCGGCGTAACGCTGGCGCAGGGGAATCTGCCGGTCGCTGGTCTTGGCCCGGTCGGCCACGCTGACCAGCGCTTGTTCATCGTTGGCCAACTTCTTCAGTACGTCGCGCACGCGCATGTCGAGCAGGCGCAACTGACGCGCCAGGTCGTGGGCGTCGCGCACCTCGAAGGCGTCCTGGATGTAGCCGGCCAGGCGCTCCAGGTGGCGCAGGTAGGCTTCGATCTCCAGGCACAGGCCGAGGCGGTGCTCGCGGCGCAGGTAGGCGAGAAAATCATGGATCTGCGCGTTGAGCTCGAAACGGTTGGGGCTCTTCGCCACTGGCACGAGGATGTCCAGGCGAATCCAGGTGTCGAGCAAGGCAGTGGTGTCGCTGGGCGTGGCATCGGGCAACTGCGTGGCGAGCTGGCCGCGCAGTTCGACCAGGCTCAGGGTGCCCGCGTCGAAACGTTCGCAGAGCGGTTCGAGCAACGTCCAGTGTTCGGCGAGGGCGCGCAAAACGCGCTTGGGATCGATCATCGAGGCGCCGGTTCCAGGCAAGTGAAAAAGGAGCAATTGTACTGCAAGGTGGATGCCCGGTTTGAGTCCGAATCGATCAGAGGCAGGTGTTGCGATACAGAGCAAGGCGATCGCGCAGCGTCATCGGCCTGTAACCCCAGGTTCTTAGCCTGTCAGCTCGAACAGGCCCAATATTGGTCATGGCCTGTTGTACAAAAAATCCCCAATGCCCTTTCGATATTCGCCGGTTATCGGCACAATTCGCGTCCACTTTTTTCAGGGTGCCTTTTATGGTGCCCATTGGCCGACCTTGCTGGGGCGACGAGATGATCCAGACGCCGTACTACCTCATCGACAAACAGAAGCTTCTGGTCAACCTGGAGAAGATCGCCTACGTGCGCGAGAACTCCGGTGCCAAGGCGCTGCTGGCGCTGAAATGCTTCGCCACCTGGTCGGTGTTCGACCTGATGCAGCAGTACATGGACGGCACCACGTCGTCGTCGCTGTATGAGCTGAAGCTGGGCCGGCAGAAATTCGCTGGCGAAACCCACGCCTACAGCGTGGCCTGGGCCGACGACGAGATCGAAGAGATGGTCGCCAACTGCGACAAGATCATCTTCAACTCCATCGGCCAGCTCGAACGTTTCGCCGAGCGTACCGAGGGCACCATCCGCGGCCTGCGCGTCAACCCGCAGGTGAGCAGCTCGGATTACCTGCTGGCCGACCCGGCGCGTCCGTTCAGCCGCCTGGGCGAATGGGACCCAGCCAAGATCGAGCAGGTCATGGGGCAGATTTCCGGCTTCATGTTCCACAACAACTGCGAGAACGGCAGCTTCGAGCTGTTCGACAAGATGCTCACCACCATCGAAGAGCGTTTCGGCCACCTGATCGCTCAGGTCGAGTGGGTCAGTCTCGGTGGCGGCATCCACTTCACCGGCGAGGGTTATCCGATCGATGCCTTCTGCGCGCGCCTTAAAGCCTTCTCCGAAAAATACGGCGTGCAGGTGTATCTGGAGCCGGGCGAAGCGGCGATTACCCTGAGCGCCTCGCTGGAAGTGACCGTGCTCGACACCCTGTACAACGGCAAGCATCTGGCGGTGGTCGACAGCTCCATCGAAGCGCACATGCTCGATCTGCTGATCTATCGCCTCAACGCCAAGATGGCGCCGAACGATGGCGAACATACCTACATGGTCTGCGGCAAGAGCTGCCTGGCCGGGGATATCTTCGGCGAATACCAGTTCGACAAGCCGCTGCAGATCGGTGATCGCCTGTCGTTCATCGACGCGGCCGGTTACACCATGGTCAAGAAGAACTGGTTCAACGGTCTGAAGATGCCTTCCATCGTGGTGAAACAACTCGACGGTAGTGTCGAGGTGGCCCGCCAGTTTGGCTTCGACGACTACCTGTCCAGTCTGTCGTGATCTTGTCGTAGGGTGGATGACGCTTTTCCCATCCACCATGGCGCAGGTGTTCGGTGGACGGATGAAGCGTCGTCCACCCTACGATTTCCAACGTAATCATTGTCCAAAACGCAGTCCCCTGGAGGTGAAACAATTGAAGAAGAATGTTCTGATCATTGGTGCAGGAGGTGTTGCCAAGGTGGTGGCCCATAAGTGCGCGCAACACAATGACGAGTTAGGTCGCATTGCAATTGCGTCGCGCAACATCTCCAAATGCCAGGCCATCATCGACAGCGTGCAGGCAAAGGGCGGTCTCAAGCAGCCCGGCGAGATCAAGGCCTATGCGCTTAACGCTCTGGACGTGGAAGCGACCAAGGCACTGATCCGCGAAACCGAGTCGCAGATCGTCATCAACGTCGGCTCGGCGTTCCTCAACATGTCCGTGCTGCGCGCCTGTATCGACACCGGCGTCGCCTATCTGGACACTGCCATCCACGAAGATCCGAGCAAGATCTGTGAAACCCCGCCGTGGTACGGCAACTACGAGTGGAAGCACCTGGCCGAATGCCAGGACAAGGGCGTGACCGCGATCCTCGGCGTCGGCTTCGACCCGGGCGTAGTCAACTCCTACGCCGCTCTGGCGCAACAACAGTACTTCGACAAGATCGAGTCGATCGACATCCTCGACGTCAACGCCGGTTCGCACGGCAAGTACTTCGCCACCAATTTCGACCCGGAAATCAATTTCCGCGAATTCACCGGCACGGTCTACAGCTGGCAGAACAGCCAGTGGACACCCAACAGCATGTTCGAGGTCAAGCGCACCGACGACCTGCCCGTGGTGGGCGTACAGAACCTGTACCTGACCGGCCATGACGAGGTGCACTCGCTGTCCAAGCACCTCGATGTACCGAACGTACGCTTCTGGATGAGCTTCGGCGACCACTACATCAACGTGTTCACCGTGCTGAAGAACCTTGGTCTGCTCTCCGAGCAGCCGGTCAAGACCGCCGAAGGCCTTGAGGTGGTACCGCTCAAGGTGGTCAAGGCCGTGCTGCCCGATCCCGCCTCGCTGGCGCCGGGTTACACCGGCAAGACCTGCATCGGCGATCTGGTCAAGGGCACCAAGGATGGCCAGCCGCGCGAGCTGTTCATCTACAACGTGGCTGATCACGAAGACGCCTTCGCCGAGACCGACAGCCAGGGCATCTCCTACACCGCCGGCGTACCGCCGGTCGCCGCTGCGCTGCTGGTCGCGCGTGGTGAGTGGGATGCCAAGCGTATGGTCAACGTCGAGGAGCTGCCGGCCGAGCCGTTCCTCACGCTGCTGGACGTAATGGGCCTGCCGACGCGCATCAAGGATGAGCACGGCGACCGTCCGTGGAATCAGCCCGCCTGATTCGCCCTGCAGAATGAAAAAAGGATCGCCTCGGCGATCCTTTTTTCGTTTCGGAGCAGTCTCAGATTGTCACCACACCAAACAGCACGGCCGCTGCCAGCATCACCAGGCTGATACCCCAAGCCCACAGCACGGTATAGCGGATGTGCTTGTACAGCTCGACGCCGGCCAGGCCGATGGCTAGGTAAACGCTCGGCACTACCGGGCTGATGCCGAAGCCGGTGTTCTCACCTATCAGCATGGCGCTGGCTACGGCTTGGGCGTCGACACCCGCAGCCACGGCGACATCGCGAATCACCGGCAGCAGGGCGAAGTAGTAGGCGTCCGGCGAGAACAGCATGCCCAGCGGCACGCCGAAGGCGCCGATGATCACGTGCAGCCAGTTGGCCGAGCCTTCGGGCAGCACGTTGATCATCCAGTGCGCCATGCCATCGGACATGCCTGCGCCGGATAGCACGCCGAGCAGGATGCCGGCCGCGAGCATTACCAAGGCCATCTGCATGGCATCGCTGGCGTGGCGCAATACGGCCTGGTTCTGCTCCGCCAGGCTCGGGTAGTTGAGCACCAGGGCGACGCCGAGGCCGACCATGAAGCAGGCGAACAGCGGAAAGGCACCAGTGAACAGGCAGGCAAGAATGATCAGGGTCAGCGCCAGGTTGGCCCAGTAGCGCCAGCTCATTGGACTCAGCTGACGGCTGTCGTCGCCAGATTCATCCGCATGCGCGGTTTCGTGACCGGCGATCACGCCATGGCCCTGGAAGCTGCGCTGGGCACGCAGGCCAAGGAACACCGCCAGCGCCATGACCAGTGCCAGGCCGACTGCCTGCACGGGAATCAGGGAGATCCACAACTGCGAGGCGTCGATGCCGGTCACCGCCGAGGCGCGCGCCGTGGTGCCGCCCCAGGGCACCATGTTCATCACCCCGGCGCTGAGCACCACCAGGCACAGGAGCATTTCGCGCTTCATGCCCAGGCGCAGGTAGAGCGGCAGCAGAGCCGGAATCACCAGCAGAAAGGTCGCGGCACCTATGCCGTCCAGATGGGTCACCGCCGTTACCGCGACAGTGACTACCGCTACCGCCAGCGGCTTGCCGCCGGTGCTGCGCAGCAGGAAGTTGACTAGCGGTGCGAACAGACCGCGCTCGCGCATGACGCCGAAGTAGAGGATGGCGAAGATGAACAGCGTGGCTGTTGGAGCCACTGCTTTCAGCCCCTCGGTGATGAACTTGCCGATTTCGCTCAGGCCGAAACCGGCGAGGGCGCTGGCGATCACCGGCAGGGTGACGATGAGAAACATCAGGCCGAAGCCCAGGGCGGTGATCATATCGATCTCTCCGGTGTTGTTATTGTTGGAGACAGGGTGAAATGCCGGCTCAGTCTGGAGGCGGCAGCCTCAGGCCGAGCAGGGCGTAGCTGAGGCTCTTGCCGTGCCGGTCCAGTCCGGGGCTGGCGTTGACGCCGCCTTCCAAGGCGTTTTCCACCACGAAGTTGAGGCCGCCCAGGTTCGGCAGCTCGTAGCGTTTCACCGTGCCAATGGCGCGGTGGTTCAGGCAGGCGGCCACCCGTTCGCAGGTCAGCTCATTGGCCAGCCAGGCATAGTGCTCGTCAGAGAAGGCGAACACCGCCACGCTCAGGGTGTTGCCCTTGTCGCCAGCGCGGGCGTGGGCGTAGTCGCACAGCAGTACATCGGTCATCAGAACCACTCCAGCTGTTGCCGCACCGCGGTGCGTTCGATGAGGAAACTGGCGGTGCCGAGGGATTCGCCGATATGCCGGCGTACACCGCCACCGCCGGCGGGGCCGTTGGTGTAGAGCGATTCGGCATCGAGCAGCAGGCGCTCCAGCAGGGCTTTGTCACGATTCAGAAAGCTGATGCGCAGGCGTACATCCTGGCAATCGGCCGCCTGTGCCAGGTGCCGCTGCAGCCACTGACCGCCAGCGTCGTTGAACAGGCTGGCAACGCCGATCACATCGATCCAAGGCGTGAGCTGCGGCGCCAGCTTGGCGCAGCGTTGCAGCAGGATGTCGCGCGCCAGCGCTGCCCGAGCCACGGCGCCGGGGCCTGCGTAGGAAATCTCCGCTTCGGCGAACCACTTGCCGCGCAGGCCGACCAGGCCTTTGAGGTGTGTCGGCTGCGGCTTGCCGCGCACGCCCTCGACCGCCACCTGATTGGTTGCGACCTGCCGAACATGAGCCTGGCTCAGGTCCATGACCACGTCCGGTGTCAGGTAGCTGGCTGGGTCGTGGACCTCGTAGAGCAGTTGTTCCTTGACCGTGCGTTCGGTGACGCAACCTCCGGTGCCGGCCGCTTTGCTGATGATGATCTGTCCCTCGGCCGATACGCTGGCGATGGGACAGCCGACATTGGCCAGGTCCGGTACGTCCTTCAGGCCGGGGTGAGCGAAGTAGCCGCCGCTGACCTGGGTGCAGCATTCGAGCAGGTGGCCGACTGCCGTGGCCTGGGCGATGCGGTCCCAGTCATCGGCCTGCCAGCCGAATGCATGGCGCAGCGGTCCGACCGCCAAGCTGGGGGCGGCGACACGGCCGCAGAGAACGATGTCGGCGCCCTGATCCAGCGCCTGGACGATGCCATCGGCACCGCTGTAGACATTGACCGAGACCACCTCACCCTCGAGTTGCGCGGGCAGCCACTGCTGCAGATCGATGTCGCTGTCGAGCAGGTCGTCACCCAGTACACAGGCGATGCGTGCCGAAGCGTGTCGCGTGCCCTGCAACTGCTGACGCAGACGTGTGGCGGCGGCGGTGGGGTTGGCAGCGCCGCCGTTGGTGACGATGGCGATGCCAGTGTCCAGGCAGGTCTCCAGCACCGGTTCGAGAAAGTCGAACAGACGCAGGGCGTAGCCGCTCTGGGCATCGTTGAGGCGGCGTAGTTGGGCTTCGGCCAGGGTGCGCTCGGCCAGCAGTTCGAAGAACAGGAAGCGTCGGCCGTCGCGACCAGCGAGGTCGTTGGCCAGCGCCAGCGCGGCATCGGGGCGATCATTGGCGAAGCCCGCGCCGCACCCGATATGGACTGTTGTGGTCATTGTCGATCCATTTCACGGTCAGGTATGCAGCAAGGGTGATGCCTATGGATTTAGTTGTGAATTCGAAATGTGATATGAATTGATAAGATAATTTTATAAGTTGCCGAACCATGGACATCAGCTTTCGCCAGCTTCAGGCCTTCGTCCTGATTGCCGAACACCGCAGTTTCAGTCGCGCCGCCGAGCGGGTTCACCTGTCGCAACCGGCGCTTAGCTACAGCCTACGCAAACTCGAAGATGCCCTCGGCTTGTCGCTGCTGGCGCGCAACACGCGCAGCGTGGAGCTGACCGCCGCCGGCCTGCGTTTTCTCGAGCAGGCTCGCCGTCTGCTGCGTGACATGGACAACGCGGTGCACGACGCGCATGAGCAACTGCATCTGGAGAGTGGCTCGCTGCGCATCGCCGTGTTGCCGTCAGTGGCCATCGAGCCCCTGCCACCGGTGTTGCAGGAATACCGGCGACGCTATCCCGGTATCGACATCAGCCTGCACGACGGCCGCGCCGGGGAAATCCGTCAGTGGGTGAGTGCGGCCGAGGTGGATTTCGCCATCACCTCGACGGCCGACGACCTCGGCGCGCTGGATTTCCAGCCGCTCTACGACGACAGCCTGGTGCTGCTTGTGCGCGGTCAAGAGCGCCTGCGCGGCAAGGCGTTACTCGCAGCGCTACGTGAGCAGGACTACATCGCCACCACCCGCGACACCAGTCTGCGTGGCATGGCCGATGAAACCCTGCAGCGTATGGGATTGCTGCGTGATCCTGCCTGGGAAGTGGCTTACATGAGCAGCGCCGCCGCGCTGGCGCGTGCAGGATTGGGCTTCGCCCTGCTGCCGGCCAGCGTCGCCGATACCTTCAACAGCGACGGTAGCCTCGCTGTGCACGTGCTCAGTCAAGCGCCAGCGCGCAGCATCGGCCTGCTGCAGCGCAAACCTTGTTACCTGAGCCCGCCGGCGCAAGTCTTCATTGCCTTATTGCGGCAACAGGTGGGCGACGCTCAGGGACTATCCGCGTCCCTCGATTCACGCGACAATCGCTCCCCTATCGAATGACTGCACTGGATACTTCTGGTTTGAATGCCGAGCTGCGCCGTCGCGCCTACCTCGATGCCATGCAGGTAGCCACCTGGCTGCCGCGTACCGAGCTGCCCTTTGCCGCGCCATCGCGTGCCGAGTTGCTGGCGCCGCCGCCTGCCGAAGCGCCGCTGGCTATCGTGAGCGAACCGCTGGCTGCGGTTACCGAGCCGGTACGCGAGACGCCGGTAGAGCGGCCGAAGATCGAAATTCCGCGACCGGGCGCACAGCCCCGCCAGGCGGCTGTCGAGCCGGTGGTGGAACCGGAGCAGGTCGAGGAAAAGCCGGCTCGTGTCAGCGTCCCGCCGCCGCGTTTTTCCCTGCAGTTGCTGCGGGCCGGCGATTGTGCCTTGCTGGTGGAACTGCCCACCGGGCAGCCTTTCCAGAGTCGCGACCCGGCCTACATCCTGCTCAAGGACCTGCTGCGCGCCGCCGGCCTGCCGGACAGCCCGCAACTGCTCGGCGAGCCGGTGCGCTGGCCGCTGTTGGTGCGTGGCCAGATGGATCAGGGTCCGGAGGCGGCGCTGGAATTCGTGCAGAGTTTCGTTGCCGCCCGCCTTGAAGAGCAGCCCAGCGCCTGCCTGTGGCTGGTCGGCTTGCCGGCCATTCGTTTTGCCGGCGAAGGCGATGAGCACAGTTACAACCGCGAACTGCAGGTCGAAGGCCTTGGCGCCTGCTGGGCCGTGCCGGGCCTGGAGCTGCTGATGGAAGAGCCAATGCGCAAGCGTGAGCTGTGGCAGGCCATGCGGCGCACGCGTCAGCGCTGGCTGGCGTCTGCACATTCTTGAGAACCCTGTCTTTGCGCCCGAGTGACGCCCAATGAGCGATGCGATTTCCTTCCGCCCGATGACCGAGGCGGATCTCGATGCCGTGCTGAAGATCGAATACGCCGCCTTCAGTCATCCGTGGACGCGCGGCATCTTCACCGACAGCCTCAAGTCCTATAACTGCTGGCTTATGTTCGAAGGTAATCAGCAGGTCGGTCACGGCGTGATCAATCTGATCCTCGACGAAGCGCACCTGCTCAATATCACCGTCAAGCCGGAAAGCCAGGGCCGTGGTCTTGGCTTGCGCCTGCTCGAACATCTGATGAAAGAGGCTTACGAGTTGGGTGGACGTGAATGCTTCCTTGAAGTGCGCGCCAGCAACCAGAGTGCCTATCGCCTGTACGAGCGCTTTGGCTTCAATGAAGTCGGTCGGCGTCGCGATTACTACCCGGCTGTTGGCGGCCGCGAAGACGCGCTGGTGATGGCCTGCACGCTGGTTGATTGAGGTCTGGCTGCATTGGGCTTAGAACCGTTCGCGGTAGCAATCGGCTGACTGTTCGCTTGCGCTCCTGAGTCCTCCCTACGGTGTTGGCACTGCCAGTCCAGTCACCCTGGATGTCCGTCGACCCGTGCCCGATACAGCATCGGCGCGTAGTGCCAGGCGAACAGGGCGAAGGCTACGGCCCAGCAGAGCGCCGCCAGCCATAACCCACTGCTGCCTGCCGAGACCCGAATCAGCGCGCCTAGATTGAGTAAGCCGAAAGCCCACGACATCGCCCGGGGCGGTTGCAATGCGCGGCCGGTGTGGCCGAGGCTGACCCGCGCCATCATCGCCAGGATCAGCCCACCCATCGCACCCACCGCCAGGGCGTGGTCGGCCAGGCTGGGTTGCGTCAACCAGCCTAGGTGCCACGCAGCCATGCCGAGCGTCGCGAGTAGAAGCCAGGCGTAGCCTAGGTGGAGCGACCACAGCAGCGGCACGCCCCAGATGCAGCGCAGATGCCAGCGCCAAAGACGCAGGCCGTGCAGCACGCTCAGCACGATGAACGGCACGGCCAGCCAGGAGCGGGCCAGCAGGTTATGCCCGCTGGCGAACAGGGCGGCGACCAGCACGCCGCAGACCAGCAGCAAACGATCCTGCCGGGGATGGGCGGCGAAGGCCTCGACCCGACCCAGGCCGCGCTGGGTGAAGAAGGGAATCACCCGGCCACCGATCAGGCTCAGCATGACTGCAATCAGCCACAGTGCGGCCAGTGCGCCACGGCGTTGCAGGCTATCGTCGCCGTGTACCAGGCCGGCGAGCGTGACGGACTGACACAGCGCGAGCAGGCTCAGCACCAGCAGGATCGGGTAGTTGTTGCGTTGCCGGGCGGTGATCAGCTGGCGTGCCATCTGAGCAATGAACAGGCCGATAAAGGCCAGTTGCAGTGCGATCAGCAGTGCCAGTGGCACGGGGAAGAACCACACCAGGCGCGCGGCCAACCACAGCCCGAACAGTGCGACCAGAAGGCGGCCGCTGAGGCCCGGACTCCCAGTCCAGGTCTGCACGGCAGTGAGCAGGAAGCCGGCGATGATCGCCAGGCCGAAACCAAAGGGCATTTCGTGGCGATGCCAGGCCAGCATGCCACCCGGCACCGCCGGGTTGGTCAGCCCGTGCAGCGCCGCCGCCCAGAGGGCGATGGCGAGCACGGCGAACAGGGCTCCGGCGACAAAGAACGGGCGAAAGCCCAGGCGCCAGAAGGGCGCGATGGCCAGTGCCCGCTTGCGATCAAGCAATTGCATGTGCGCATGCCTCGTCTTTCAGGCGTTGCTGCGCGACCAGGCGCAGCACATAACCGATCTTCAAGATGCTGGGACCGAGTAGTGTCAGGCTGTGCGCCAGCACCAGCGTCGGCATGTTCAGGTGCTTCTCCAGGCCATAGGCTGCCACCAGCCCCACCAGCAGCAGGATCAGGCCGGCCCAGAGCAACTGGCTGGACAAGTGCAGAATCTGCAGCGGTGGAAGATTCAGTGGGTACATGGTTCACCTCCTCATCGTTCAGCTATCCAGAGCCGAGGCCGGGCCGAAGAACTCATAGCGGCTCTGCTCGGCCGGTACGCCCAGTGCCTGCAGGTGGCGCTTGACCTGCGCCATGAAGGGGTTCGGGCCGAGGAAGTAGGCGTCCAGATCGCGCTCGGCCGGCAGCCATTGCTCCAGCAGATCGCGGCTGAGAAAACCCTCGGCGTCGGCCCGGTCACCCGCGCGCGGCTCGCTGTAGCACACGTAGTGGCGAATCTGCGGATGCTCGGCGGCATGGGCATCGACCCAGTCGCGGAAGGCATGCACCTCGGCATTGCGTGCGCAGTGGATGAAATGGATGGGCCGGCCGCTGTGCCGCGCCGCGTCGAGCATGGCCAGTGCCGGGGTGATGCCGACGCCGGCGCTGATCAGGGCCAGCGGCTTGTCCGACTCGCTCAGGGTGAACTCGCCAGCGGGCGGGAACAGGTCCAGCACATCGCCGACCTGAACCTCGTCATGCAGATGGTTGGACACACGGCCGCCAGGCTCGCGCTTGACGCTGATGCGGTATTCACGGCCGTTGGCCAGGGACGACAGTGAGTAGTTGCGGCGTACCTCTTCGCCGTCCAGCAGCAGGCGCATGCCGATGTACTGGCCCGGCTGGTAGTCGAGCAGGGCACCACCATCGACAGGTAGCAGATGGAAGGAGGTGATCTCGGCGCTTTCGACGACCTTGCGTGCTACGCGGAAGGCCCGCGCGCCACGCCAGCCGCCAGGCGCGCTGGCGTTGTCCTGATAGAGCTGCTCCTCGGCACCGATAAAGATATCGGCCAGTTGCTGGTAGGCCACGGCCCAGGCATCGATCACCGCATCGGTGGCGATCTCGGCACCCAGCACCTCTCGAATCGCGCGTAGCAGACAACTGCCGACGATGGGGTAGTGCTCGGGGAGGATCTGCAGGGCGACGTGCTTGTTCACCACCTGGCGTACCAGCGGGCCGAGGGCTTCGAGTCGGTCGATATGGCGCGCGTACATCAATACGCCGTTAGCCAGGGCGCGCGGCGGATCGCCGCTGGCCTGGTGCGCCTGGTTGAACAGCGGGCGCACCTCGGGGTACTCACTGAGCATCATCCGGTAGAAATGGGTGGTGAGCGCTTCGCCGCCGCTTTCCAGCAGTGGCACGGTGGCTTTGATCAGGTCACGTTGAGCGTTGGTCAGCATTAGGGTATCTCCGCAAGGCAAATAAAGACGCCGGTGTGGCTCGTCTGGCCGGTTGTGGCGTGCTAGCGTTAGCGGTAGATACCTATCAGTAAGCGTGCCAGGTAAATAATCCTTAAATATCAGTGGCTTGCTTTTATTGTTGTTTTAATGACTCGCTCTGTTTACGGGTCATAAAGACTTTGAGTAGTCGAAATGACCGCTAATCCTCTGCTGGAAACTCTTATTCCCTTGGTCGCCGATCTGTCTCGCGAGCTGGACGATGGCGAGCGTTATCGCCGACTGCTCGCGGCCTTGCGCCAGTTATTCCCTTGCGATGCCGTGGCGCTGCTGCGGCTCGACGGAGAAATTCTGGTGCCCCTGGCGGTTGAGGGGTTGAGCGCCGATACCCTGGGACGACGTTTCAAGGTCAGCGAGCATCCGCGTCTGGCTGCGTTGCTGGAGCACGCCGGGCCGACCCGTTTCGCTGCTGATTGCGGCCTGCCTGACCCCTACGATGGACTGGTAGAGGGGCTGCATGGCCACCTGGAAGTGCACGATTGCCTCGGTTGCCCGCTGTACCTGGACGAGCAGCTCTGGGGTTTGCTGACCCTGGACTCGCTCGATCCAGCCAGCTTCGGGCGGCTCGATCTGGACAGCCTCGACGCCTTTGCTAGCTTGGCTGCGGCCACGGTCAAGGTCAGCCAGCGGATCAGCGGCCTGGCGCAGCGGGTCGAGGCCGAGCGCCAGCTCACCGAACTGTACAAGCAGGCGCGTCAGCAGCCGCGCGAGCTGGTGGGGCAGAGCGCGGCGCTGCGCAAGCTGCAGGACGAAATCCGCCTGGTCGGCGACAGCCCGCTGACCGTACTGATCACCGGTGAAACCGGTGTCGGCAAGGAACTGGTGGCCGAAGCCATCCACGCCGCCTCGCCGCGTGCGCAGCGGCCGCTGGTCAGCATCAACTGCGCGGCGTTGCCCGATGCATTGGTAGAGAGTGAACTGTTCGGCCATGTACGCGGCGCCTTCTCTGGCGCGATGAGCGAGCGCAGCGGCAAGTTCGAGCTGGCCGATGGTGGCAGCCTGTTCCTCGACGAAGTAGGTGAGCTGCCGCTGGCGATTCAGGCCAAGCTGTTGCGCGTGCTGCAGAGCGGCCAGTTGCAACGGGTTGGCTCGGATCGCGAGCACCGCGTCGATGTGCGAGTGATCGCCGCCACCAACCGCGATCTGGCGGCCGAAGTGCGTGCCGGACGGTTTCGCGCCGATCTCTATCACCGCCTGAGCGTCTACCCGTTGCCGGTGCCGCCGCTGCGGGAGCGCGGCCGCGATGTGCTGTTGCTGGCCGGCTACTTCCTCGAAGAGAACCGCGCCCGGCTCGGGCTGCGCAGCCTGCGCCTGAGTGCCGAGGCGCAGAAGGCGCTGCTGGGCCACGACTGGCCAGGCAACGTGCGCGAGCTGGAGCACCTGATCGGCCGCGCGGCGATCAAGGCGCTGGCGCGCCATGGCGAGCGACCGCGCATTCTCAGCCTGGATATGCAGGATCTGGACTTGCCGAGCAGTGAGGCGAGCGCAGCCGTCGAGGCCGTGTTGGCGTCCGGCGAGCCGGTGCCGGAAGGCGTGGAACTGCGCACGGCGGTGGATGCCTTTCAGCGTCAGTTGATCGAACAGTGCCTGGCGCGGCATCAGGGCAAATGGGCCGACGCGGCGCGTGAGCTGGGTGTGGATCGGGCCAACCTGAGCCGTTTGGCCAGGCGCCTGGGCATTCGCTAGCCAGATTGTAGGAGGGGCTTTAGCCGCGATCTATTCATGTCGCGGCTAAAGCCCCTCCCACAGGTTTATCCCTGCTGAAACACCAGCGCCTTCAGGCCGCTCTCGGGCGAGATATCGGGGAACTCTGGCGGGTTGTCCAGGCGCTCGATAAAGCGCAGTTGCGGCGCTTCGGCGGCCATGCCGTCGATGATGAAATCTGGACCGATATCCGGGTCGTTGACGCAGGCCAGCACGGTGCCGTGCTCGGTCAGCAGCTCAGGCATGCGCCGGAGAATCTTGGCGTAGTCCTGGGTGAGGGCGAAGCTGCCTTTCTGAAAACTTGGCGGGTCGATGATCACCAGATCGTACGGTCCGCTCTTGCGCACCTTGCCCCAGGACTTGAACAGCTCGTGACCGAGAAACTCCACTCGGGAGAGGTCGTGCCCGTTCAGGCGGTGGTTGTCGCGCCCGCGCGACAGGGCCGCACGGGCCATATCCAGATTGACCACATGCGCGGCATCGCCAGCGATGGCCGCGATGGAGAAGCCGCAGGTGTAGGCGAACAGGTTGAGCACGCGCTTGCCGGCGGCCTGCTCGCGCACCCACTGGCGGCCCAGGCGCATATCGAGAAACAGCCCGCTGTTCTGCTTGCTGCCCAGGTCGAGCAGGTAGTGCAGGCCGTCCTCGATGATCGGCCATTGCGCCTGCGGCTCGCCGGCCAGCCATTCACTCTCGCTGCCCAGCACGTAGCGGTGTTGCAGCAACAGGCCGCGTGCGCCGCTGGCCTGCCATTGCGGCGTTGCTAGCAGCTCCATGAGCAGCGGTCGCAGTGCCGGCGACGGCTCGCGAAACAGCATCACCAGCACAACGCCGGACAGCCAGTCGACGGTGATCTGCTCCAGCCCCGGCCAGCAGCGACCACGGCCATGGAACAGGCGACGGGTCTCGCTGCCGGGGTGGTTGTCCAGCGCCTGTAGCAGGTGCTCGCGCAGGGTGGCGAGGGCGGTATCAGTCATCGCGGGTCAGCACTTCCAGCAGCTCGATTTCGAAGGTCAGGTCGGAGTTGGGCGGAATCGCGCCCATGCTGCGCTCGCCATAACCCAGATGCGCCGGCACCTGCAGCTTGCGTTTGCCGCCGACCTGCATGCCCATCAGGCCCTGATCCCAGCCCTTGATTACCCGGCCAGTGCCGATCACGCACTGGAACGGTTTGCCGCGTGACCAGGACGAGTCGAACTCGCTGCCATCGGTCAGCCAGCCGCGATATTGAGTTGTGATCAGGGCGCCCTTGACCACGGCCTTGCCGTCGCCCAATTGCAGGTCTTCGATGATCAGTTGGTCAGTCATGTCAGGTTTCCTTGCGGTGACGGTTTTGGCTGGCTTGCACCGAGCGTTCGGCGGGCACGCGCAGTTGAACCAGCAGGTAGTCGGCGAACGCCGGGTCATAGTTCTGCAGGGCGATGGCGCCGGCCATGCAGCTCAGCCAGCTTTCCGCCAGCGCCTGGTCGATTGGCCACTGCGCATGGAAGGCGGGGATGCTGATGCTGCCGTATTTTTCGGCGAACAGGCGCGGCCCGCCCAGCCAGCCACTGAGAAAGCACGCCAGCTTGTCGCGTGAGGCGCTCAGGTCGGCTGGGTGCAGGGCGCGCAGGGCGGCGGCTTCGGGGCGTTCGTCCATCAGCCGGTAGAAGTCGCCGACCAGACGGCGCAGGCCGGCGATGCCACCGGCAGCCTGGTAGGAGGCATCGCCGGTGCCGTAGGGAGGTGTGTCGCTCATCGCGTTGTTCCGCGGAAAAGGCGCCATTGTAACCGCTGGCGTAGAATGCTCGGCCAGTTTGGTTCGAGGTAATGGGCAACTGCAGAGGCTGTTTTCTCCCCTCTCCCATTCATGGGAGAGGGGGCAGATCGTGCTTGCCTGAAAAGATGATGACGCAACCCCAGCAAGGCTTCGTGCTCAGCCGCCATTGGCGCGACACGCCGGAGGGCACCGAGGTGGCCTTCTGGCTGGCGACCGATGCCGGCCCGCGCCAGGTGCGCCTGCCGTGCCAGGACGTGGTGGCGTTCATCCCGGCCGAGCAGCGTGCCTGGGCCGAGCCGTTGCTGCGTAATGAGAAGGGCGTCGAGCTGCGCGAGTTGGCCTTGTGCGACTTCAAGCGCCGCCCGGTGCTGGGCCTGTATTGCCGCCAGTACCGCCAGTTGCTGCAGTTGGAGAAGAAGCTGCGTCAGGTCGGCGTGGATGTGTACGAGGCCGATATTCGCCCGCCGGATCGTTACCTGATGGAGCGCTTCATCACCGCCAGCGTGCTGTTCGATGGCATCGAGCAGCCGGACGGCAGCCTGTTGTGCAAGTCGCTCAAACCCGCCGTCGATTACCGCCCGACGCTGCGCCTGGTATCGCTGGATATCGAGACCAGTGCCCGTGGCGAGCTGTATTCCATTGCCCTGGAAGGCTGCGGTCAGCGCCAGGTGTATATGCTCGGTCCGGCCAATGGCGACGCCAGCATCGTCGACTTCGACCTGGAGTACTGCGACAGCCGCAAGGTGCTGCTCGAACGCCTGAATGAATGGCTGCAGCGGCACGATCCGGACGCCATCATCGGCTGGAACCTGGTGCAGTTCGACCTGCGCGTGCTGCGCGATCACGCCGAGCAACTCAAGGTGCCTCTGCTGCTGGGGCGTGGCGGCGACGTGATGGGCTGGCGCCAGCACAACAGCAGCCAGCACTACTTCGCCGAGGCGGCCGGGCGGCTGATCATCGACGGCATCGAGGCGCTGCGTTCGGCGACCTGGAGTTTTTCCTCGTTCAGCCTGGAATCGGTGGCGCAGACCCTGCTCGGCGAGGGCAAGGCCATCGACACGCCCTATGCGCGGATGGATGAGATCCAGCGCATGTACGACGAGGACAAGCCGGCGCTGGCGCTCTACAACCTCAAGGACTGCGAGCTGGTCACGCGCATCTTCGCCCACACCGATCTGCTCGCCTTCCTGCTGGAGCGCTCCAGTGTCACCGGCCTGGCGGCCGACCGCAGCGGCGGCTCGGTGGCGGCCTTCACCCACCTCTACCTGCCGCCCATGCACCGCCTGGGCTTTGTCGCGCCTAATCTTGGCGACATTCGTGGCGAGAACAGCCCCGGCGGCTTCGTCATGGATTCGCGCCCCGGTCTCTACGATTCGGTGCTGGTGCTGGACTACAAGAGCCTGTATCCGTCGATCATCCGCAGCTTTTTGATCGACCCGCTGGGGCTGGTCGAAGGCCTGCATCAGCCGGATGACGAACACTCAGTGGAAGGCTTTCGCGGCGCGCGCTTCTCGCGTACCCAGCATTGCCTGCCGGCCATCGTCGAGCGCGTCTGGCAGGGCCGTGAGGCGGCCAAACGCGAGGGCAATGCGGCCTTGTCGCAGGCGTTGAAGATCATCATGAACGCCTTCTACGGCGTGCTTGGCTCCAGTGGCTGCCGCTTCTTCGACCCGCGCCTGGCTTCGTCGATCACCCTGCGCGGGCACCAGATCATGAAGCGCACCCGTGAGCTGATCGAAGCCGAGGGGCATGCGGTGATCTACGGCGACACCGACTCCACTTTCGTCTGGCTCGGTAGCGCGCACGACGAGGAAGAGGCGACACGCATCGGCCGAGCACTGGTAGCCCGCGTGAACGCCTGGTGGCGTGAGCATCTGCAACACGAATACGGCCTGACCAGCGCGCTGGAGTTGCAGTACGAAACCCACTATCGACGCTTTCTCATGCCCACTATCCGTGGTACTGAAGAGGGCAGCAAGAAGCGCTACGCCGGCCTGGTATGTGCCGCCGATGGCAGCGAGCGCATGGTATTCAAGGGGCTGGAAACGGTGCGTACCGACTGGTCGCCGCTGGCCCAGCGCTTTCAGCAGGAGCTGTACCGCCTGGTGTTCGCCGGCCAGCCTTATGAGGACTACGTGCGCGATTACGTCAAACGCACCCTGGCCGGTGAACTGGACGAGCTGCTGGTGTATCGCAAGCGCCTGCGCCGACGCCTCGATGACTACCAGCGCAACGTGCCGCCCCATGTGCGCGCCGCGCGCCTGGCCGACGAGCACAACCAGCGCCTGGGCCGACCCCTGCAGTATCAGCGCGGCGGCTGGATCAGCTACCTGATCACCACTGGCGGGCCGCAACCGCTGGAGCGCCTGCTGTCGCCGGTGGACTACGAGCACTACATCAGCCGCCAGCTGAAGCCGGTGGCCGATGCCATCCTGCCGTTCGTCGGCGGCGAGTTCGAACGCCTGGTGGACGGGCAGCTCGGGCTGTTCTGAAATTCGCTGGCGGCCGCTCTGGTCAGGCCATCCGTGCCGAGAGACGGGCTAACTGCCTTGAAATACCTTGTAAAATTCGCCCCGTTGAGCGGCGCTCGCGGCCTGAATATATTTGCGCCCGTGATGCCGGGCCCCTCTGGCGGTTAACACCGCGATGTCGGAATCACAGTCTGTTCAATCTGACTGTAGGAGGGGCTCATGACTGCCCTAGAACCGTTCCTCTTCGCCGACTTCCTCGGCACGGCCACTTGGTTGTGGCTGGTCTTCATCGCTGTCGTCATCTCCCTGCTGGCCTTCGACCTTGGCGTGCTGCATCGCGATAACCGCGAGATCGGCGTGCGCGAGAGTCTGTTGCTGTCGGCTGGCTACATCACTGCGGGTCTGCTGTTCGGTGTCTGGGTGTTCTTCCAGAAGGGCGGCGACGCCAGCATGGATTACCTCACCGGCTTTCTGATCGAGAAATCGCTGTCGATGGACAACGTGTTTCTCATGGCCATGATCTTCAGCTTCCTCGCCATTCCGCGGCTGTACCAACACAAGGTGCTGTTCTGGGGAATCATGGGCGTGCTGGTGCTGCGGGCGATCATGATCGGCCTCGGCGCCGCACTGATCCACGAGTTCGCCTGGATCCTCTACGTGTTTGGCGCCTTCCTGTTCTTCACCGGTATCAAGATGCTGTTTTCCAAGCTCGACGATGCGCCGGACTTGCAGAACAACGTGCTGGTCAAGTTCCTGCGCAAGCATCTGCGCGTCACCGATGAGCTGCATGGCCAACGCTTCTTCGTGCGCCAGGACGATGGCAAGGGACGTAGCGTGCTGTGGGTGACGCCGCTGTTCCTGGCGCTGATCATGATCGAGTGTGCCGACCTGGTGTTCGCCATTGATAGTGTGCCGGCGATCTTCGCCATCACTCAGGATCCGTTCATCGTCTACACCTCGAACATCTTCGCCATCCTCGGCCTGCGCGCCCTGTACTTCGCCCTGGCGGCGCTGATCCACCGCTTCGCCTACCTGAAGTACGCATTGGCTCTGGTGCTGGTGTTCATCGGCGCGAAGATCTTCTTGGTCGGCATCATCGGCAAGATTCCGGCCGTGGTGTCGCTGAGCGTGACCCTGGGCCTGCTGATCGGCGGAGTGCTGCTGTCGCTGTACAAGACCCGCGGCCAGCCGCCCGCCAAGATCTGACGGATAAGCTTTTGCCTGGCTACGCCCCGTGTGTGGCCGGGCGTTCGACACTGGAGAAACCTGATGCAAAACCCTTGGAAACACCGCTTGGCGCCTGCCGCACTTGGTCTGGCACTGATCGCCCTCGCGGGCTGCGACGCCGCCGAGCAGTCCGCGCAGAAGCTTGCCGAAGAGGCGAAGAAGGAAGCGCAGGCGCTGATCAGTGACTCTGTTGGCGAGGTGGTGGATGAGGTCAACCGCCAGGTGGACTCCCTGCAGGAGTCCACCAACCGAGCACTTGGCAAGGACGACAAGGAGAAAGAGCAGGGCGCCGAGACGCCGCAGGTGGAGCCCGAGAAACCGCTCGAGCAGGGCGTCGAAACCTGATGCCTGGTCGGTGGCGCAGGCTACCGCTGAGCAGTTGCTGGGCGCCGCCACTTCCGCCCCGGCGTGCTTGGGTTTATCCTGCGCGCCTCTTTGGGGAGTAGCCTGCCGTCGCGCTAGCGTCGGCGCGTTGGTCAACATTCTCGGCAACCTGCCGTGGCCAACGCATCCGCTGGGATTGGTGAGACCAACGACAGTCCTGTGCCAGGTCGGGCGCGCAGTGGCTTGTCGTTGACTCAGGCCCGGCTGGAGTTTCCCTTGAATCCTCTCTCGCTGCTTCTTCTGTCTTTCGCCATGTCGACGGATGCCTTCGCGGCTGCCATCGGCAAGGGCTCGGGCCTGCACAAGCCACGCTTTGCCGAAGCCCTGCGTGCCGGCTTGATCTTCGGCACCATCGAAGCCATCACGCCGATCATCGGCTGGCTGATCGGCCAGGCGGCCAGCCGTTTCGTCCTCGAATGGGATCACTGGATCGCCTTCGTGCTGCTGGTCGGGCTCGGCGTGCACATGATTCATGCGGGCCTCAGTGCCGATGACGACGCGCCTGAAGACAAGCCCTCGCGCCATTCCTTCTGGGTGCTGGCCGTCACTGCCGTGGCCACCAGCATCGACGCCCTGGCCGTTGGCGTGAGCCTGGCCTTCGTCGAGGTGAACATTCTGGTCGCAGCACTTTGTATCGGTCTGGCCACCACCCTGATGGTGACATTGGGCATGTTGCTCGGTCGTATGCTGGGCCAACTGGTCGGCAAGCGTGCCGAGATCGTCGGCGGCGTGGTGCTGATGCTGGTTGGCGCGACGATTCTCTACGAACACTTTGCGAGTCTGTGAAACATGAACATGTCCCTGCGTTTGCTGAAAAGCGCACTTCTGGCGGCTGCCGCGCTGGTCGCCGCCGCCCTGATGTTTTTCGCCTGGCAGTACTTCTTTCCGGTGCAGGCCGCCAGCGGCTGGTCGTACCGCGTTGCCTACGACGACGTGCAGAAGGCGGCCGGGCTGGCGCGAGCAGCGGATGGCGGGATTCTGGTCAGCCAGGAACTGCAGGATGGCCGCGGCAGCATCCTGTTGATGCAGCCCGACGGTGACCGCGAAGTGGTGGTCGAAGGCCTGTCCAAACCCGATGGCCTGCTCAGCGCCCGTGGTGGTCTGGTGTTCAGTCAGGAGTCGGGCGACAAGCCGGTCAGCTTCCTGCAGGGCAAGCGTGTTTCCGAGCTGTTCGCGGGCGATCAGGTGCAGGGGCTGTGGGATGACGGTCACTACCTGTATGCCATCGAGGATCGCAAGGGCAACGGTCGGCTATGGCGCTATCGCTGGGACGACCAGCAGCTCAGCGTGGTGCGTGACAACCTCTCGGAGACCGAGTCGATCACCCGCTGCACCGACGGCCGCATGCTCTACAGCGAAAAGGAAAGCGGTGTGATTCGCGAGCTGCGCGAGGACGGCCGCGACCCGGTAGTGATCGACGGGCTGCGTAATCCGACGTTCATGCTCTGCGACGAGCAGGGCCTGTGGATCAGCGAAGACTCGACTCATCGCGCCCGTCTGCTGCTGGTCGATGCCCAAGGCGAACAGACCACCGTGTTGTCGTTCCTCAAGGCGCCGCAAGCGATCCTGCCCTTGGACGATGGTCGTTATCTGATCGCCGAAGGTGGGCGTGATCGAGTGCTGGAATTGAGCGTGGTGAGATCGGCAGGCGGCCTCAAAGAAACCGAGATTGCCAGCGACCGGCAGGGCGGTTGAGGCCCGGCTGACGGCTTAACCGAGCAGACGTCTAGGGCTGAGCAGAGCCGCATTCAGGCCTGCTTCTGCAAGGCGCGGCGGCAGCGGCTGCCGGCGAATCAAGGCAGCGCAGGCTTGGCCCATGGCGGCGCTGGTCTGGATGCCATAGCCGCCTTGCGCTGCCACCCAGAAGAAGTCGTCGGCCTGGGTGTCGAAACCGCCGACCAGATCGCCATCGACGACGAAGCTGCGCAGGCCGGCCCAGATATGCGCCGGACGACGAATCTGCAGCGTGGTGTGGGTTTCGATCTGATGGATGCCCAAGGCGATGTCCAGCTCTTCAGGCTGCACGTCATGCGGCGCCACCGGGTCGGCATTGGCTGGCGAACCGAGTAAGAGACCGGCATCGGGCTTGAAGTAGAACGATTCGTCCAGGCTCACCAGTGCCGGCCAGTGCTGGCAGTCGATGCCTGCCGGGCCGTTGAAGGTGAAGGCAGCGCGCCGCTTGGGCTGTAACCCGATGCCGGGGAGGCCGGCCAGGCGCGCGATCTCATCGCACCAGGCACCGGCGGCATTGATCAATACGCTCGCGCGATAGCTCTGCCCGGCGCAATCCACCTGCCAGCCGTCGGCGAGGCGGCTGATGCTGATGACCTCGCGCTGGCAATGAATCTCCCCGCCCTGTTGGCGGATGCCGCGCAGATATCCTTGGTGTAGCGCTGCGGTGTCGATATCGGCGGCGCTGGGGTCGAGCAGTGCGCCATGCACCAGCTCACGGCGCAACACCGGAACCAGCGCGCAGGCCTCGTCAGCGCTGAGCAGGCGAGCCTCTGCAACATGCTCACGGGCCTGCTCGTACTGGCGCTGCAGCTCGGCTGCGTCACCGCTGAAATCCACCACCAGCTCGCCACGTGGCATGAGCAAGGGATGCTCGGCGAAGCCGCCTGGCGGGGCATCGTAGAAGACGCGGCTGGCGGCGGTCAGCGCGCGGACCTGCGGCGTGCCATAGGCCACTGTGTAGAGCGCGGCTGAACGGCCAGTGGAGTGGTAGCCGGGCTGCGCCTCGCGTTCGAGCAGCAGCGTCTTGCCATGGCTGGCGAGAAAGTAGCCGGTTGAAGCCGCCCGAAAAGCGGCGCCGCAGGGTAAGGGGTCGACGAATTGGTGGACGCCAGGAAAAAACGAGGCCAAAAAAAAAAGCATAAGATTGCGGACTGACCGTTAGTTCTGATGA
>NZ_RHQP01000002.1:0-22204 GCF_003935465.1 Pseudomonas sp. o96-267 | reverse complement strand
GCGGGGCCTTCGCCCTGTGTTTCGCGGGGGGGTTATGGGCCTGGGGTGGGGTCGCGGGGCGGCGCCTGGGGTTCGCGCAGCTGGGTCTTGCCTGGGCTGGCTATAATGTCGCGGGTTGACGCGCGGGAATTGCCGGCGCCGATGATGAGGTAGTCGCAGTGTTGCATGGCGTATCGATCAACGGGGTCAAATGAAAAAGGCGAAGCTGGAGGGCTTCGCCTTTGTTCTGCTTCGGCCTTATCAGTGCTTGCGTGGCACCGGCTTGAGCAGCTCGTCCGGCGGCATTTCGCACTGGATCTTGCGGCCGATCAGCTCTTCGATTGGCGGCAGGGCGAAGGCGTCGTCCTCACCAGCGAAGCTGATCGAGGTGCCGCTGGTGCCGGCGCGGCCGGTACGGCCGATGCGGTGCACGTAGTCGTCCGGGTCTTCCGGCAGGGTGAAGTTGATCACGTGGCTGATGGCATCGACGTGGATGCCGCGACCGGCGACGTCGGTGGCGACCATGACGCGGATCTTGCCCTCGCGGAAGCCTTCCAGTGCGCGGATACGCTTGTGCTGCGGAATGTCGCCGGACATCTGCACGGCGCTGATGCCGTCGCGGGTCAGGCGCTCTTCGATGCGCCGAACTTCGTCCTTGCGGTTGGCGAAGACCATGACCCGGGTCCAGTCGTTCTGGCTGATCAGGTTGTACAGCAGTTTGTACTTGTCAGCCGAGGCTACGGCGTAGACGTGCTGCTCGACGGTGTCGCTGGCGACGTTCTCTGGCTCGATCTCGACGATGGCGGGGTTGACCGTCCACTGCTTGGCCAGGTTCATCACGTCGTCGGTGAAGGTAGCGGAGAACAGCAGGGTCTGGCGGTCACCCTTCATCGGCGTCTGGCGGATGATCTGGCGGACCTGCGGGATGAAGCCCATGTCGAGCATGCGGTCGGCTTCGTCCAGCACCATCACCTCGACCATGTCCAGGTGCACTTCGCCGCGCTGGTTGAAGTCCAGCAGGCGGCCCGGGGTGGCCACGAGGATGTCGCAGAAGCGCGATTCCAGCTGCTTGAGCTGCTTGTCGAAGTCCATGCCACCGACGAACTGCATCACATTGAGGCCGGTGTACTTGGTCAGTTCGGCCGCGTCCTTGGCGATCTGCACCACCAGTTCGCGGGTCGGCGCGATGATCAGCGCGCGCGGCTCGCCCATGTAGCGCTCTTTCGGCGCCGGGGTCTGCAGGAGCTGGGTGATGATCGAGATGAGGAATGCGGCGGTCTTGCCGGTGCCGGTCTGGGCGCGGCCGATGGCGTCCTGACCCTTGAGGGTATAGCCCAGTACGCCAGCCTGGATCGGCGTGCAGTAGGGGAAACCGAGGTCGTGGATGGCGTGCATCAGCTCGGGGGCGAGCTTGAAGTCATGAAAACGGGTCTTGCCTTTGGCAGGCTCGACCACGAAATCTTCCAGCTTCCAGGTGTCGACTGGCTTGGCTGGGCGCTCGTGGCGCGGTTTGTCGGCCTTCGGCGCGCGGGGTTGTTGCGGCGCCGGGCTATCGCCTGCGCTCTCGCTGGCAGTGCGGGCGGGCTTGTTCTTGCGTGGGCGCTTCTGCTCTGCGTCACCGCTCTGGGCGGGCGCTGCTACGGATGACGGCGCTGGTTGTGGCTGCTCGTCTTCGGCTTTGCCGAACATTTTCTTGAGTGCTTTGAGCACGGGCTTCTCATCGACTGGTTAAGGAGTGAACGCCCGCCAGTGTAATGCAAGACGCGGGCGTGGCGAAGTGCTTCGCTCGCGTCTGTCAAGAGGACCGTGCGCCCAGCACCTCATTTCTCCGGCAGGCTGGTCAGCAGCAGGCGCTGTACATTGCCGCCCATGATCGCGGCAATGGCGTCATTGTCGAAGCCGGCGGCTTGCAGCCCCTCGGTAATTTGCGCCAGGCCGGTGACGTCGAACGGGGTGTGCACGGTGCCATTGAAGTCCGAGCCCAGGGCGACATGTTCGACGCCGACCTTGTCCGCCGCATAACGGATGGCTTTGACGATGGCGGCGACCGAGGTGTCGCAAACGGCGGTGCTCCAGTAGCCGATGCCGATCACCCCGCCCGTGGCAGCGATGGCCTGCAGGTGCTTGTCGCTGAGGTTGCGGGTGCCGGCGCAGGTGCCTTCGACGCCGGTGTGCGAGACCAGCACCGGGCGCTTGGCCATGGCCAGTACATCATCGATCAACGGGCGCGAAGCGTGGGCCAGGTCCACCAGCATGGATTTTTCTTCCAGGCGCGCGATGACCAGGCGCCCCAGTGGGGTCAGCCCGCCTTTTTCCAGGCCATGGGCCGAGCCGCCGACTTCGTTGTCGAAGAAGTGAGTCAGGCCGGCGATGCGGAAACCCGCGTCATACAGCACGTCGATGTTCTCCAGCTTGCCTTCGATAGGCTGCAGGCCTTCGGTGGCGAGCAGGCCGGCGACGCGGCGCGGGTCCTTTTCCCAGGCATCGACGAAATTCGCCAGGTCGGCGCGGGTGCGGATCAGCACCAGGCGCCCATCGCTGCCGGCGCTGGCGTCCTTGAGTTTCTGCGCCTGGTACAGGGCGCGCTGTAGCAGGCTACTCCAGGTTTCCCGTGGCCAGCGCTGGGCCATGGCCAGCAGGGTAATGTTGTCGCTGTCGGCGCCGTTGCTCTCCATGTTCAGCCCGCGTGGGGTCTTGGTCACGGTGGAGAACACCTGCAGGCCGAGACGCCCTTCGAGCATGCGTGGCAGGTCGGAGTGGCCGTAGTCGTAACGCTTGAGCAGGTCGCGCTCCCAGAGCAGGGCGTCGTCGTGCAGGTCGGCGACGAACAGCCCTTGGTGCAGCTTCTGTGCGCTGGCGCTGGTCGGATAGGGCGGTGGGCTAGCCACGCTGTTCATCTGTGCGTCGAGTACCTGGGGCAGGCCCAGAACGGCGAGGGCGGAAAGGGGGACGAGCAGAAGCACAGCGATCAGCAGTTTGCGCATGAGAAGCCATCCAGGCGTGTTGTTATGTGCGCCACTCTAGCAGGGAAGCGCGACGCGGGGTGTCAGCCGCTGAGGCAGTTACGCCCCTGCTGCTTGGCCTGGTACAGCGCGGCATCGGCACGCGCGATCAGGCCCTGCAGGCTGTCCTGATGCTGCATCTGCGCCAGGCCAATGGAGATGGTGACGCCCGGCAGAACGCCGACTGGCGAATAGAAGGAGGATATCTGCTCCAGGCTGAGGCGCAGGCGTTCGCCGATACTGCGTGCCGCCTCGGCACAGATCTCCGGCAGTAGAATGACGAACTCCTCGCCACCGAAGCGGATCAGGCTGTCCTTGGGCCGCAACTGACTGCGCAAGGTGTGAGCCACCATGCACAGGGCGTAGTCCCCTGCAAGATGACCGTGCTGGTCGTTGTAGGCCTTGAAGTGGTCGACATCGAGCATCAGCAGCGAGATGGGGTCGTCGTTGAAGGCGCAGCGGGTGCTTTCGCGTTCGAAGACGTGCTCCAGCCAGCGTCGGTTGAAGCAACCGGTGAGGGTGTCGACATTGGCATTCTGCTCGCTGTCGAGAATCTGCCGGTTGCCCTGGCGCACACGCTCACAGAGCAGTTCCAGTAGGTTCTGCATCATCTGCGGTGATTGCTGAAACAGCGCGACCAGCGATTCGCGATGCAGGCGCAGCACCGTGGAGGGGCGCTCGGCCACCACGTAGGCGGACGGATGTTCGTTGTCGATGAAGCTGATTTCACCCGCGCAGTCGCCGACTTCGAGGGTGCTCACGGCCTGGTTGTCCAGTGAGCCGAGATAGACGCGCAACTGGCCCTCGATCAGCAGATAGAGGTACTGGTTGCGATTGAAGGGGGAGAGCAACACTTCGCCGGCTTCCAACTCGCACGCGCGAAACTCCTGCAGCAACTGATCCAGGCTGCTGGTCGCGACATTCTGAAATAGTCGCAGGTGCTGAACTTGCTGCAGGTCTGCCTGCCAGTGCGCCGGTTTCATTGCGATCTCGTCGGGCCTGGCCGGGCGAATAGGCCTGAGGGCACCACCAACGCTCCCTGTCGTGTCTACGAATAGCGTTCGACATTATTCCCGGGCTCCAGGCGTGGCAATGTCTGCCAGTGGCTCGGCCGACCAGTGGTTGCACGAAAGTGCAAAGCTGTTAACTGGCGCGCGTCCTTGCGCGCTCTGGATCACGCTGCGAAGTGGATGCGATGGCCCACCGCGTAGCCGGACAGTCGTTCGCCAATGCTGGCAGCCAAGGCCTGATCCTGATTCGGCAGGTGGATGTGGGCCAATTGACCTGCCTTGTCATCGCTCAGCACTTCAACCCGAACAGCCGGGTGCAGCTCATCGATAGCCGCCTGGTAAACCCGGGCGATGGCATCGAAGCGCAGCGCTGGTTTGAAGGTCTTGCCCACCGCGGTGAGCGGAATGGCATCGATGATCCAGGCGTCCTTGGGTACAGCGGCGCGCTCGGGGATATGGGCGGCGGCATGCTCCAGCAATTCGACCTCGCTGGCCTGTGCACCGGGTTTGAGCTGGACGTAGACCACCGGCAGTTCGCCGGCCTTCTCGTCTGGCTTGCCCACTGCAGCGGCCATGGCCACTGCCGGGTGCTTGTGCAGCGCTTCCTCGATCATCTGCGGGTCGATATTGTGGCCGCCGCGGATGATCAGATCCTTGCTGCGACCGGTCAGCCAGATGTAGCCGTCGGTATCGACGCGGCCGAGGTCACCGGTATTGAACCAGTCGCCATCGACCCAGATACCGGCGTTCTTGCTCGCCTGCAGATAGCCCTTGAACACCGTGGCGCCGCGGATGCACAGGTTGCCGATTTCGTTGGGCGCGGCTTCGCGCAGATATTGCCCCTGCTCGTCGAGTACCTTGATACGCACTTCGCAGTAGGGCATCGGCAGGCCGATCGAGCCGGGGCGGCGCTCGCCGGCCGGAGGGTTGGCGCAGCTGCCGCAGGTGCCCTCGGTCAGACCATAGCCTTCGAGCAGAGTCAGCCCCGTCTTGGCCTCGAACTGGCGAATCAGCTCCACCGGCATGGGCGCAGCGCCGCACAGGGCGTACTTCAGCGAGGACAGGTCATGGCCGTCGCTGGGAATTTGCAGGAGGCCGGCATAAATGGTGGGCACACCGCTGAAGAAACTGACCTTGTGGCGCTCGATGACCTTCCAGAAATTGCCGATCAAGGTGGTGTTGCGATAGCCCTGAGGCGTAGCCAGCAGCACCTCGGCACCGCCGATGAACGCCGTCAGCCCGGTGACGATCACGCCGTTGACGTGGAACAGCGGCAAGCCGCAGAGCGTCACGTCGCCGACACCGAAGCGGGTGACCAGGTTCATGCTGTAGGCCATCGCCACTTCGTTGCCGTGGCTGTGCGGCGCCAGCTTGGGCGTACCGGTGGTGCCGCCGGTGTGGAAGTAGCTGGCGATATCGTCCGCGGTGATCACGCGACCGCTTTCCAGGTGGTCGGCGGGGCAGGCGGCGATGGTTTCATCGAAATCCAGCACGCCCTCCGGCAGCGGGCCGCGCTGGGCTTTGAGCGCGCTGCGTTGCGGTTCGGGCAGCAGGTTGGCCATGTCCACGCAGAGAATCGCTTTCAGCTCCGGCAACTGATCGCGCAGGGCATCGACTTTGTCCCACAGCTCGGTGCCGGGGAAGGGCGCCAGGGTCACCAGCAGCTCGGAGTTGGACGCGTGGATCAGCTCGGCGATGTGCTCGGGATCGAGCAGCGGGTTGATCGCATTGACGATGCCGGCGGCCTCGCCACCCCAGATGGTGTAGTGGGTCTGCGGCAGGTTGGGCAGCAGGAAGGACACCGCCTTGCCGGGACGCAGGCCCAGGCGGTGGAAGGCGTTGGCGGTCTGGGTGATCTTGCCGAGCAGCTCGGCATAATTCAGGCGCAGCGGGGTTTCCTCTCCCGTGCCCTGGAGAATGAACGACAGCGCCGCTGCCTCGGGGCTGGCCTGCGCCGTGCGGCGAATCAGCTCGAAGGTGCTGCTGGGCAGGTCGCGATCACTCAGCGGGGTGCTCTCGATCTGTTCGATATCCTGCAGGGTGCGAATGAGGGGCGCTGTGCTCATTTATTGTGCATCTCTCGGTTCGGTCAGTCGGCCAGCAGCTGGCTCAACCATTCGGCGATATCGCGAATCTCTTCCGGCAGCACCTCGTGCGCCATCGGATAGTCGCGCCATTGCACCGGCACCCCACAGGCGTGCAGGCGGTCATACGCGGCACGCCCCATGTCGGGTGTCACCACGTCGTCGAATCTGCCATGCAAACAAAGCACCGGCAGTTGTCTTTTTGTATCCGCCAGCGGCATGTCATCGCTGAAAGTCGGTGCGTAGGTCGAGAGTGCCAGCACCCCGCCGAGGGGCTGTGGATAGCGCATAAAGGCAGTGTGCAGCACCACCGCGCCACCTTGGGAAAAGCCTGCCAGGACGATGCGTTCAGGGGCGATGGCGCTTTCGCGCTCGGCTTCGATCAGGGCGATCACCTGGTCGGCGGACTCTTCCAGTTGTGCCTGGTCGATGGCCCGTGCCGGACTCATGGCGAGGATGTCGTACCAGCTCGGCATGCTCCAGCCGCCGTTGATGGTCACCGGGCGGGTTGGCGCCTGCGGCAGGATGAAGCGTGTGCTGGGCAGGCGTTCCTGCAGCATCTCGGCGACCGGCAGGAAATCGTAGCGGTCAGCCCCCAGCCCATGCAGCCAGATCACGCTGGCATCGGCGGATTGTGGGGGCTGCAAAATCATGGGTGCGGTCATTGGTAGCTCCAGTGTGGTGCGGGCGCCTTAATTTGGGGCGGCACCCTGCTCAAGGCTTGGCTAATCTGTGAATAAGTTGTCGCACGGGTGAAAGTTTTGCCCTTGACCCCCGTATATCCGGCAATTTGCCATGTGCTGGTACGGGGCTTGCTATGGCTCATTTGAACTGACGACGCGGTGCGGTAACGGTAACACTGTGCCACTGCGCACCGCTCAACAGGCAGGAATCTGCTGTGTGGGGTTCCTAATAGACCGTCAGGGCGATCGATCGCTCAGACGGATGACGATCCGTCTCTGGCCCGTTCAACCAATGGGCAGGGTAGGGGCTGTTGGCCAGCAGAGGGTAAAGCCGACTAGACTCCCGCCTGACGTTCGAACTTCTCGTCGATACCGTTGCTGCCAGCGGATCGCGTGCCTCAAAAGGGTGGGGAAGGCGGACGGAGACTCCAACACAACAAGAGCAACTGGAGGTTTTTGATGAAGATGGTGAAATCCACCCTGGCTGTGCTGACCACCGCAGCTGTGCTCGGTGTCAGTGGCTTTGCTCAGGCAGGCGCCACCCTGGATGCAGTGCAGAAGAAAGGCTTCGTGCAGTGCGGTATCAGCGACGGTCTGCCTGGCTTCTCCTACGCCGATGAAAAAGGCAACTACCTGGGTATGGACGTTGACGTCTGCCGCGCTGTTGCCGCCGCGGTATTCGGCGACGCTACCAAAGTGCGTTACAGCCCGCTGACCGCCAAGGAGCGCTTCACTGCGCTGCAGTCCGGCGAAGTCGACATCCTGTCGCGTAACACCACCTGGACCAGCTCGCGCGACGCCGCACTGGGCCTGAACTTCACTGGTACCAACTACTACGACGGCCAGGGCTTTTTGGTTAACAAGAAGCTGGGCGTTTCCAGCGCCAAGGAACTGGACGGGGCTACCGTCTGCATCCAGGCCGGTACCACCACCGAGCTGAACCTCTCCGACTACTTCCGTGCCAATGGCATGAAGTACACCCCCATCACCTACGATACCTCTGACGAGAGCGCCAAGTCGGTCGAAGCTGGCCGTTGCGACGTGCTGACCTCCGACCAGTCGCAGCTGTACGCACAGCGCATCAAACTGGCCAACCCGGACGACTATGTCGTGCTGCCGGAAGTCATCTCCAAGGAACCTCTGGGCCCGGTCGTGCGCCAGGGTGACGAAGAGTGGTTCGACATCGTGCGCTGGACCCTGTTCGCCATGGTCAACGCCGAAGAGCTGGGTGTGACCTCGGCCAACGTCGAAGCCACCGCCAAAGACACCAAGAACCCGGACGTAGCACGTCTGCTGGGTACTGAAGGTGAATTCGGTAAAGACCTCAAGCTGCCGAAAGACTGGGCAGTACAGATCGTCAAGCAAGTCGGTAACTACGGCGAGTCCTTCGACCGTAACGTCGGTGCCGGTAGCGAGCTGAAGATCGAGCGTGGTCTCAACGCCCTGTGGAACAAGGGTGGTCTGCAGTACGCACCGCCGGTGCGTTGACCGTCCACAGCGGCAGGCCTATGGCCTGCCGCTGTCGTTTCCGATTAAGTGAACTCCGGCCGGCTTGCGTGCGGCCGGGGCTTCCATGAGGGTTGTTATGCAAACGACTGCTAATGCCCCGCGCCCGCGAGGATCGCTTCTGAACGATCCGCAGGTGCGCGCTTGGGCTTTCCAGATCATTGCCGTTGTCGCCGTTGTGGCGCTCGGCTGGTTTCTCTTCCAGAACACCCAGGCCAACCTGGAGAAGCGCGGGATCATTTCCGGCTTCGCTTTTCTCAATAACAGCGCCGGTTTCGGTATTGCCCAGCACCTGATCGACTACACGGAAAGCGACAGCTACGCCCGTGTGTTTCTGGTTGGCTTGCTCAATACCCTGCTGGTGTCTTTCATCGGTATCGTGCTGGCCTCCATCCTTGGCTTCCTGCTGGGTGTGGCGCGGCTGTCGCCTAACTGGCTGATCAGCAAGCTGGCCACCGTTTACATCGAGATCTTCCGCAACATTCCGCCGTTGCTGCAGATCCTCTTCTGGTATTTCGCGGTCTTCCTTGCCCTGCCTGGTCCTCGGCAAAGCCTGGACGTGGGTGAAGTCTTCTTCCTCAACAGCCGTGGTCTGTACATGCCGGCGCCGAGTCCTTCGGAGAGCTTCGGTCTGTTCGCCGTGGTGCTGCTAGCGACCATCGTCGGCATCATCGCCCTTGGGCGCTGGGCCAAGAAACGCCGTGAAGCCACTGGCCAGATCTTCCCGCTGCTGTGGACATCGCTGGCGCTAATCGTGGTGATTCCCGGCCTGACCGCGCTGGTCGCGGGCAATCCGCTGGTGTGGAGTGTGCCGGAGCTGACCGGTTTCAACTTCCGGGGCGGCTGGGTGATGATCCCCGAGCTGATGGCGCTGACCCTGGCATTGACCATCTACACCGCAGCATTCATCGCCGAGAACGTGCGCTCCGGGATCATGGCGGTCAGTCATGGTCAGACCGAAGCGGCGCGCTCGCTTGGGTTGCGTCCGGGCGTCACTCTGCGTCTGGTGATCATCCCGCAGGCGCTGCGCGTGATCATTCCGCCGCTGACCAGTCAGTACCTCAACCTGGCGAAGAACTCGTCCCTGGCTGCCGGTATCGGCTATCCGGACATGGTGTCGCTGTTCGCCGGCACGGTGCTCAACCAGACCGGCCAGGCCATCGAGGTGATCGCCATCACCATGAGCGTGTATCTGGCGATCAGCATCAGCATTTCCCTGCTGATGAACTGGTACAACAAGCGCATTGCGCTGACTGAGCGGTAAGGAGCAGCCATGCAGACTCATACATTCAAACCGGACCTGCCGCCACCGCGCATGAGCGTCGGTGTGGTGGGCTGGCTCAAGGCCAACCTGTTTTCCAACTGGTTCAACAGCCTGTTGACCGTTTTTGCGCTGTACCTGATCTGGTTGATCGTGCCGCCGCTGCTGCAGTGGGCGATCATCGATGCCAACTGGGTCGGCAGCACTCGCGCCGACTGCACCAAGGAAGGCGCGTGCTGGGTGTTCATCCAACAGCGCTTCGGTCAGTTCATGTACGGCTTCTACCCGACCGAGTTGCGCTGGCGTGTGGATGCCACTCTGTGGCTGGCGATCATCGGCATGGCGCCGCTGTTCGTGCCGCAGATGCCGCGCAAGGCGGTGTACGGTCTGGCTTTCCTGGCGATCTATCCGTTCATCGCCTGGACCCTGCTGCACGGTGGTGTATTCGGCCTGGACGTTGTTTCCACCAGCCGTTGGGGCGGCCTGATGCTGACCCTGGTGATCGCTGCTGTCGGCATCACCGGTGCGTTGCCGCTGGGCATCCTGCTGGCACTGGGGCGACGTTCCAACCTGCCGGCGATCAAGGTCATCTGCGTCACCTTCATCGAGTTCTGGCGCGGTGTGCCGTTGATCACCGTGCTGTTCATGTCCTCGGTGATGCTGCCGTTGTTCCTGCCCGAAGGCATGCATTTCGACAAGCTGATGCGTGCGCTGATCGGGGTGATCCTGTTCCAGTCTGCCTATATCGCCGAAGTGGTGCGCGGTGGTCTGCAGGCCATTCCCAAAGGGCAGTACGAGGCGGCCGCGGCCATGGGCCTGGGCTACTGGCGGATGATGGGCCTGGTGATCCTGCCGCAGGCGCTGAAGCTGGTGATTCCGGGCATCGTCAACGTCTTTATCGCCCTGTTCAAGGACACCAGTCTGGTGATCATCATCGGCCTGTTCGATCTGCTCAACAGCATCAAGCAGGCGACCACCGACCCGGCGTGGCTGGGCATGGCCACCGAGGGCTACGTGTTCGCCGCGCTGATCTTCTGGATTTTCTGTTTCGGCATGTCCCGCTATTCGCTGCACCTCGAGCGGAAGCTGGATACCGGCCACAAGCGTTAGGAGTGAGTCATGAGTGAAGCAATCAAACAACCCAGCGCCGAGCCGATGATCCTGCTGCAGGGCGTGAACAAGTGGTACGGCCAGTTCCACGTGCTCAAGGACATCAACCTGAGCGTGCAGCAGGGCGAGCGTATCGTCCTGTGCGGGCCGTCCGGTTCGGGCAAGTCCACCACCATTCGTTGCATCAACCGTCTGGAAGAGCATCAGCAGGGGCGCATCGTGGTCGATGGCACCGAGTTGACCAGCGACCTCAAGCACATCGAGGCGATTCGCCGCGAAGTGGGCATGGTATTCCAGCACTTCAACCTGTTCCCGCACCTCACCGTGCTGCAGAACTGCACCCTGGCGCCGATGTGGGTACGCAAGATGCCCAAGCGCCAGGCCGAGGAAATTGCCATGCACTTTCTCGAGCGCGTGCGCATCCCTGAGCAGGCCAACAAGTTTCCGGGCCAGCTCTCCGGTGGGCAGCAGCAGCGTGTGGCGATTGCCCGCGCGCTGTGCATGAAGCCGAAGATCATGTTGTTCGACGAGCCGACCTCGGCCCTCGACCCGGAAATGGTGAAAGAGGTGCTCGACACCATGATCGGTCTGGCCGAAGACGGCATGACTATGCTCTGCGTGACCCACGAAATGGGCTTTGCCCGCACCGTGGCCAACCGCGTGATCTTCATGGACAAGGGCGAGATCGTGGAGGAGGCCGAACCGAACGCCTTCTTCACCAACCCGCAGAACGAGCGCACCAAGCTGTTTCTCAGCCAGATCCTGCACTGAGTCGGCATTGCGCCATCGATCAGGGAGCCTTCGGGCTCCCTTTTTCGTTGCCGGGGTTTAACTGCGCCGCATGCGCTTGCGGAAGGCGCCCGGCGTTTCCCCGCACAATTGCTTGAAGCGCTTGGCGAAGGTCGCGCGGTCGGTGAACCCGACCTGGCTGGCGACCTGCTCCAGCGACTGCGCCGAGCCGGCCAGCGCTTGCTGCGCCAGGCTGATGCGCAGGCGTTGCAGGTAATCGCCTGGGGTCAGCCCGGTGGCCTGCTTGAAACGGCGCAGCAGGGTACGCGGTGAACAGTGCGCCTGCTGCGCAAGGCGGTTGAGATTGATTACCTCGGCGTGGTGCTCACGCAGCCAGGTCAACAGCGGGGCAAGGGTTTTATCGTCGTTGCTGGGCAGCAGCGGCGCGAAACGGGTCTGCGTGCCGCGCTGGCGTTCGATCACCATGGCGCTGGCAACCTGCTGCGCCAGCCATTCACCGGTATGCAGGGCAATCAGATGCAGACACAGGTCGAGCCCGGCCTGAGCCCCGCCGGAGCAGAACAGCGGGCCATCCTCGGTCAACAGCAGGTCGCTGCGCAGCTTCACCTGGGGAAAGTGCCGGGCGAAGGCGTCAGCCAGGGCCCAGTGGGTGGTCGCCTGACGACCATCGAGCAGGCCGGCAGCCGCCAGCAGGAAGGCGCTGCTGCACAGGCTCGCTAGTTGCTGCTGCTCGCGTCGGGCCAGCCAGGGCAGCAGCTTGGCGTTGCTCTCCAGGGTACGGCTGATGGCGCTGCCGGTGGCCGGCACGATCAGCAGATCGGCCTGCTCGGCCAACGGTAGGCCACCATCGACCTGAATCTGCGCGAAATCCAACTGCACGGGCTGGCCATCGAGGCTGAACCGCTGCAGCTGAAAACGCGCTGCGCCGGCCAGGCGATTGGCCAGACTGAAGGCATCCTGCGCCATGCTCAGGCTGGAACAGACGGTTTGTGGGCAGACGTACAAGGCAATGCGCAGCATGACGATGGCCTGGAGTGAGGTTGGCGATTATTGACACAAAGTTGTCTTTATAGCCAATCGCCACGTCCCCGCCGGACGAACAGAATGGAGTGAACCATCCTTGCGAACGTGTAGGGTGCGCCGTGCGCACCAGTGAGCGACGCAGTGACAGCGGTGCGCGCAGCGCACCCTACGTAATTAAAAGCCTGTAGGAGCGACTCATGAGCCACCCCAATGCCGATCTGATCCAGCGTTTTTACAGCGCCTTCCAGAAACTCGATGCCGAGACCATGGCAAGCTGCTACGCCGAAGATGTACGTTTCTCCGACCCGGTCTTCGTCGACCTGCACGGCGCTGAGGCCGGCGATATGTGGCGCATGCTGTGCAGCCGCGCCGAGGGTTTCTCGCTGACCTTCGATTCGGTGCACGCCGACGATCATGCCGGCAGTGCGCGCTGGGTCGCCAGCTACCGTTTCAGCGCCACCGGTCGTCAGGTGGTCAACCACATCCAGGCGCGATTCGTGTTTCGCGACGGGTTGATCGTCGAGCATCGCGATCATTTCGATCTATGGCGCTGGGCACGTCAGGCGCTAGGTGGCAAAGGGCTTGTGCTGGGGTGGGCACCACCGGTGCAGGCTGCCATTCGTCGACAGGCGGCACGTGGTCTGGCCCAGTTTCGCGGTACGCGCTGAGGCGGGCGAATGAACGCAGTGGTAGGCTATCCGGTCTTAGCCTTCAATAAAGAGTGCGCACACCGGGTGCCGCACCTCCACTGCCAATCGAGACCTGCCGTGACCGAACTGATCGTTGCCGTAAAACAGGCCAAAGCCTGGGGGGTTCACGCTGTTACCGCCAGCGGCGTGATCCTCGCCCTCCTGGCATTGTTGGCCGTACTCGACGGCCAACCCAAGCAATGCCTGTTGTGGCTCGGCCTGGCGCTGCTGGTCGATGGGCTGGATGGTTCGCTGGCACGGCGTTACGACGTCAAGGGTGTGCTGCCGCATTTCGACGGTTCGACCCTCGACCTGGTGATCGACTACCTCACCTACGTATTCATCCCCGCGATCTTCCTCTATCGCTTCATTCCGCTGCCGGATTACACGCCGCTGTTCGCCGTGGGCCTGATTCTGCTGTCCTCGCTGTTCTGCTTCTGCAACCTGAACATGAAGAGCAAGGACAACTACTTCGTCGGCTTCCCGGCGGCGTGGAACGTGGTCGTGCTGTATTTCTACATCCTCGACGTGCACCCCTGGATCACCCTGGCCATGATCGTCCTGCTGGCCGGCCTGACCCTGACCAAAATGAAGTTCCTGCACCCGTTCCGCGTGCGTCAGTTCATGCCGCTGAACATCCTCGTGACCTTCGTCTGGATGCTCTCCAGTGCGTTGCTGATTCTGCAGTACCCGGTCAGTCAGTTCTGGCTGCTGGCGCTCTGGTGGTTGGCTTCAGCCTACTTCGTCGGCATGTGCCTGTGGCGCTCTGCGCGTGAGTGGTTTCCTGCTCGCGGATGAATGCAGCAGTCGAAAAAGCCTGGTTCGTCTATCTGGTGCGCGCCGCCAATGGCGCGCTGTATTGCGGCATCAGCGATGATCCGCAGCGGCGTTTCGCCCAGCACCAGAGTGGCAAGGGCGCTCGCTTCTTCCATACCAGCCCGGCGCTGGCGCTGGCCTATATCGAAGCCTGTGCCGGCAAGGGCGATGCATTGCGCCGTGAACGGGCGATCAAGCGCCTGAGCAAAAGCGCCAAAGAAGCGCTCATTCTGGCCGTTGATGGTGGCTCATCAGCCTGAGGCGGTTGCGTGCATGTGCCGCGCGGGTAAGCTGAGGACTTTGATCCGACGCGGAGCGCGCCATGTATGAGTTGATCCTTCATCACTATCCGACCTCGCCGTTCGCCGAGAAGGCCCGCCTGATGTTGGGCTTCAAGCAACTGTCCTGGCGTTCGGTGATGATCCCGCCGCTGATGCCCAAGCCCGATCTCACTGCGCTGACTGGCGGCTACCGCAAGACCCCGGTGCTGCAGGTCGGCGCCGACATCTATTGCGATACCGCGCTGATCGCCCGTCGCCTGGAAGCCGAGAAGGCCACCCCGGCGCTGCTGCCCGATGCTCAGGCGTTCAATGTCAGCCTGCTGGCGCAGTGGGCCGACTCGGTGCTGTTCCAGCATGCCGTGGCGCTGGTGTTCCAACCCGAGTCGATGGCGCTGCGGTTCGCCAAGGTGCCGCCGGAGTTCGCCAAGGCCTTTGCTGCGGACCGTGGTGCGCTGTTTTCCGGTGGTACGGCGAGTCGTCTGCCGCTGGAGCAGGCCAAGCATCAATGGCCGGCGCTGATGGGGGCCTTGCAACGCCAACTGCAAGGCGGGCAGGGCGATTTCCTTTTCGGTGAAGCGTCGCTCGCCGATTTTTCCGTGGCTCACTGTTTGTGGTTCCTGCGCGGTACGCCGGTCACCGCGCCACTGGTCGACGATTACCCGGAAGTCGCCGCCTGGCTCGGCCGTGTGCTCGGCTTTGGCCATGGTTCGTTGAGCGAGATGAGCAGCGAGCAGGCGATCACGGTGGCGCGTGAAGCGACTCCGGCAGCGCTGCCGAACGAAGATTTCGTCGACCCCAATGGCTTCAAGGCGGGCCAGGCGGTGAGCATCGCTGCGGTGGACTATGGCGTTGACCCGGTGCAGGGTGAGTTGCTGCATGCCGGGCGTGACGAGCTGATTCTGCATCGCGAGGACGAGCGTGCCGGCATCGTACACGTGCACTTCCCGCGCCTGGGCTTCCGTATTGAGGCGCGTTGAGAGCTGTAGCGCCGCCTGTCAGTAGGCGGCGCGGATGGCGCGCACGTCATAACCGTGAATGACCTGCCCGCGCAGGTCGATCACCGGTACACCGCGGCCGCCAAGCGCTTGGTATTGGGCGCGGCCGGCGGCATCGGTCTCGATGTTCACTTCGCGGTAGGCGATGCCGTCCTCGGCGAACAGCTCGCGGGTCTTGGCGCAGTAGCCACACCATTGCGTAGCGTAGAGCACCACTTCGCCGCTGGCGTTACGCGCCTGGGGCGGGTCGATCCAGCGCTCGATCTTGTCCCAGTTCTGCCACAGGGCCAGGGCGGCGAGCAGCAGCACAATCGTCTTCATGGTTTCGCATCCTTGTGTGATGGCACGTTCCGCTCAGCGTAAACCGCGCCAGGGCACTCCGCCATGTGAGGCCGTAGGGTGGGCTTCAGCCCACCAGCACGCGAGGTAGTACGCCTTCTTTGGTGGGCTAAAGCCCACCCTACAGATCCCCGCCAGGCCCACCCTACAAATACTTCAATCCTGACGGCGCTTGAGCTGGTCCTTCAATTGGGTCGGCAACTGGCGAATGATCAGCATGTCGCGGCCTTCGTCGTACTCGACCTTGGAGCCCAGCAGGTGCGCCTCGAAGCTGATCGACAGGCCCTCGGCACGGCCGGTGAAACGCTGGAATTGGCTCAGGGTACGTTTGTCCGCCGGAAACTCCGGGGCCATGCCGTAATCCTTGTTGCGGATGTGCTCATAGAAGGCCTTGGGGCGCTCCTCGTCGATCAGCCCGGAGAGTTCTTCCAGGGTGATCGGTTCGCCCATCTTGGCCTGGCCGCTGGCGTAGCCGACCAGGGTTTTGGTCTTCTCGCGCGCCTGCTCTTCGGGCAAGTCTTCGCTCTCGACGAAGTCGCTGAAGGCCTTGAGCAGGGTACGGGTCTCGCCCGGGCCGTCGACGCCTTCCTGGCAGCCGATGAAGTCGCGGAAGTAGTCCGAGACCTTCTTGCCGTTCTTGCCCTTGATGAAGGAGATGTACTGCTTGGACTGCTTGTTGTTCTGCCACTCGCTGATGTTGATGCGCGCGGCCAGGTGCAACTGGCCGAGATCCAGGTGCTTGGCCGGGGTTACGTCCAGCGCGTCGGTCACTGCCACGCCTTCGCTGTGGTGCAGCAGGGCGATGGCCAGGTAGTCGGTCATGCCTTGTTGGTAGTGAGCCAGCAGCACGTGGCCACCGGTGGAGAGGTTGGATTCCTCCATCAGCTTTTGCAGGTGCTCGACGGCCTGACGGCTGAAGGCGGTGAAATCCTGCTCGCCATCGAGATAGGCCTTGAGCCAGCCACTGAACGGGTAGGCGCCGGATTCTTCGTGGAACAGACCCCAGGCCTTGCCCTGCTTGGCGTTGTAGCTCTCGTTGAGGTCGGCCAGCAGATTCTCCATGGCTTGCGACGTGGCCAGCTCGCTGTCGCGAGCGTGCAGCACGGCAGGGCTGCCGTCGGGCTTCTTGTCGATCAGGTGGACGATGCAGTGGCGGATCGGCATGGCGGTCTCGTGGGCAAATGAAACAGGGGCGCAGTTTACCCGAAGCAGAAAATGGATTGCGGGGCTGGGTGTGGATCTATCCGTGAAAAACGTTGAAGACCACACAGCAGATCGCGGCGTTGCTGTTGCTGCGTAGGGTGGATGTCGCTTTTTCCATCCACCGCTTCGGCATCAGATGCTGCGCATCGGTGGACATGAAAAACGATGTCCACCCTACGCCTGTCGGCGCCGTTGCAGCTCGCGCAGTCGTTCGATCACGTAGCGCACATGCATGTGCAGTTCGTACAGCTCGTTGGAGTACGACAGCGGCACTTCCACAGCCGCGAGTTCGTCCTCCATCTCCTCCAGGCATTCGATCTCGCTGTCCAGCTCGTTGGGCAAGGAGCCTGCGTGCAGCTTGCGGTCGATCTCGCGCAGGTACTTGTACCAGCGGTAGATACGCGCGCGAATGCGCCACTGGTAGATCGGGCCAACAGCCTTGAGCAGTGGGATCATCACCACGATCAAGGGGATCAGCAGGATGATGTAGCGGTCGGCCAGCGAGGCGATGCGAAACGGCAGGTAGCGCTGCAGGATCGGCAGGCCCTTGTCGTAGTAATGCCCGGCATCCTTGTGCAGCTCGAAGGTGCGAGGCTCGGCACTGGGAAAGGTGCCGGCGGCGTCGAGCAGGGTGCCGCTGCGCATCACTTCACGGCTGGCCTCGAGAAACAGCGGCACCAGGCCAGGGTTGAAGTCGTCATTGACCACCAGAGTAGCGACCGGAGAGAGGGTGACGATATCGCGGTCTGGTGCGTTGCTGGCCAGGTCGAGCAGGCCTTCACCGACCTTTACCTGATTGAAGAACGGCAGTCGCGCCTCGTAAGCGGCGGCGCGCCGAAAGTGTGCCAGGGCGATGTCCGGATTGGCCGCCAGTTGCTGCACCAGTGAGTTCTCTGCCGGACCGACGAAGAACGCTGCATCCAGTTCGCCGGCCATCAGCGCCCGAGCGGATTTGCCACCGCCGATGCTCTGCCAGCTTTCGGGATGTTGTTCCGGCTCGATGGCATTGGCGCCGAGAATGGCATCGCTGGCGGCACGGGTACCGCTGCCTTCACCGCCCAGGCCGACGCGCAGTGGCAGCAGGTCGGCAATGCGATCCAGCTTCACGTCTCGTCGATAGAACAGCCACAGGGGCTCCTGATAAATCGCCCCCAGACTTTCCAGCTGACGCTGCTCGTCGGGAGCCAGCTGGCGCTCCAGGCCGCTCTGGACCAGGGCGATCTCCACTTGCGGGTCCTTGGCCAGCAGGCGTTGCAGGTTGTCGCGGGAGCCTGAGGTCGGTACCAGGTTCAGTTCAAAACCTTCCTTGGCCAACTCTTCCTTCAGGCGTTCGGCAAACTGCTGGTAGGCGCCCCCTTGGGTGCCGGTGGCCATGCTGGCGCTCATCGGTGGTGGCGGCGCGACGAACTGGAACAGTGCCCAGACCAGGCCTGCCACCACCGGGACGATCCACAGGTTGGCCAGGATCATGATTTTCAGGTCATTGAGTACGCGGAGCATGGGGCTTCCTTTCAGCGTTTGTCGCTTCAAGGATAGAACCCTCGAGCAACGATGGTCACGCATCGGCGGCGATACCGCTCGGGTTACGCCGTTTTCGACCGTCACCTGCCGGGAAGGTGCAAGCTGCGTTGCTGTGCTTGCAGCCTGCAGAGCTAGGCCAACGCCTTACCCAGCGTGCGCAGGCGATCAAGCAGCAGCAACACCCCAAGCAATGCCACTGCATACAGCGCATCGCCGCCAAGCATCAGCAGCACCCCGGCGCAGAGCAGCGCACTGAGACCGGCAAGCAGGCGCCAGACGCCACTGAGCAGCACCCAGCCAGCGGCCATGCTCAGGAGGTAGATCAGCACGAAGTTGCCGTTGGCATAGCGGATCAGATCGTCCACCGACAGGTTCAAGGTGGCCGAGAGCATGGCGCACAGCGCGCAGCTGATCACCACCAATAGCAAGGCTTTGCCGGGTACACCATGGCGGTTGCGCACGGCCAGCCTGGCCGGCAGACGGCCTTCATCGGCCAGGCTCCAGATCAGCCGGGCGAAGCCCTGGATGTACACGTTCATTGAGGCGAAGCAGGCCAGGTAACCGAGCACCGCCACCAGCACGCGTGCGTGCTCACCCAGCAGCTGTTCGAACAGACGGGGCAGGGCAGTGATGTCGCTGTGCACGTCGCCGTAAGTGGCAAAGCTCAGCACCGCGACCGAGCAGGCCCAGTACACCAGGCCGGCCAGCACCACGCCGAGCAACAGTGCCAGCGGGAAGTCGCGCTCGGGGTGTTTGAACTCCTCGCCCAGGTGAGTGAAGGCCTCGATGCCGACGAAGCACCAGAACATCACCCCCAGCGCTGTCGGCAGCAAGTGCCACTGGCCGTCCATCGCCGGCAGCAACGGCTGGCTGGCGCGCGGCAGGTCGCCGACCCACCAGATCAGCGCCACGCTGGCGACGATGGCTACAGCGATCAGCCCCTGGAGCATGCCCGATGCTTTCGGTGGGCGCTGACCAAGCAGGAGAATGGCGCCCAGCGTCGCCAGTTCGATGAGCAGCAGGCCGCTGCGATCGAGGTCGAACAACGCCAGCCAGAAGCCGCTGGCGATATGCAGAGCAGCCGGCAAACCGACCGGCAACACGGCGAGAAACAGCAGGGCGCTGACACCCTCCATGCGCAGACCGAAGGCGCGGCCGATCAGGTGCGGCGCGCCGCCGGCATGAGGGAAGCGCTTGCCCAACTGGGCGAAGGTGAACGCCACCGGTAGCACCAGGGCAATCAAGATCATCCATGCCCACAGCGACGCTTCGCCGGCTGCCGTGGCTGCCAGTGCGGGCACCACGAATATGCCGGTGCCGAGCAGCGAAGTGCTGAGCAGGGCGATGCCCTGCAGCAGGCCCAATTCCTTGTTCAATCGACTCATGGGGTATGCTCATCATTTTCCAGATACCGCCATGGTAGGGCGCCGGCCAGTTGCAGGCTGTCGCCTTTTGCCGACGAAATGGCGGTTTTCACCGTCAATCCGATTGCCGCCCGAGAAGCTCCCGTGGACAAGTTCGATCGCCAGATCCTCACTCTGCTGCGCAGCGCTGCGCGCACCTCCGTCAGCCAGATCGCCCGTGAGATCAATCTGTCACGTTCGGCGGTCAGCGAGCGGATTCGCTATCTGGAGGAGAGCGGGGTGATTCGTGGTTATCACGCCCAGGTCGCGGTGCCGGGCGAAGGTGGAGTCAGGGCTTATCTCGAGCTTTTCTACCAAAACGCCCGTTGTCAGGATTACGTCGAGCGTATGCGCGAATACCCGGAACTCCGCCATTGCAGTGGCATCAGCGGCGAGACCGACATGCTGGTACTGGTCGAGGCGCCGAGCATGGCGCGCCTGAGCGAAGTGCGCGCGGCCATCGAGGCCTTCCCGCAGATGCAGCGGGTCAAGACTCATGTCGTCGTACAGGACTGGCCGCTATGAGCTTGCGCATCCTGCACACCTCCGACTGGCACCTGGGCCAGCATTTCATGGGCAAGACTCGGCAGGCCGAGCACCAGGCCTTCTGCGCCTGGCTGCTGGAGCAAGTGCGCGTGCACGACGTGGACGTGCTGTTGATCGCCGGTGATGTGTTCGACACCGGCGCACCGCCCAGTTATGCCCGCGAGCAGTACTACCGGCTGGTGGTTGAGTTGCGCGACGCCGGCTGCGCCCTGGTGGTACTCGGCGGCAACCACGACTCGCCGGCCATGCTTGGTGAAAGCCGTAGCCTGCTGGGGCAACTGGGCACGCAGGTGGTGCCGAGCGTAGGCGTCGACTTGGCTGAACAGGTACTGGTACTCAATGATCGTACTGGCCAGCCGGGCGCCATTCTCTGCGCCATTCCCTTCATCCGCCCGCGCGACGTGCTGGCCAGCCAGGCGGGGCAGAGCGCGCAGGACAAACAACAATCGCTGCAGCAAGCCATCGCTGAGCATTACCGAGAACTGTACGAGCTGGCGGCGAGCAAGCGTGATGAGCTGGGCCTGACGCTACCGATCATCGCCACCGGTCACCTCACCACGGTTGGCGCCAGTGCCAGCGAATCGGTACGGGAAATCTACGTCGGCAGCCTGGAAGCCTTCCCCACCAGCGCCTTCCCGCGGGCTGACTATATCGCCCTTGGCCATATCCACCGCCCGCAGAAGGTCGGCGGCCTGGAGCACATCCGCTATAGCGGCTCGCCCATTGCCCTGTCCTTCGACGAGGCGCGCCAGCAGAAGGAAGTTCTGCTGCTGACGTTCGAAGACGCCAACTTGCAGTCGATCACGCCATTGCCCGTGCCGGTGTTCCAGCCCATGGCCAGCTTGCGCGGCTCGCTGAAGGAGTTGGCAGGCTCCGTCACCGAGGTAGCTGCACAGGGCACAGCCGAGCGGCCCGTATGGCTGGAAGTGCAAGTGAGCACCGACGACTACCTGAGCGACCTGCAAAGCCGCATCAATGCCCTGTGCGAAGGGCATCCCGTGGAAGTGCTGCGTATCCGCCGCGAGCGCGGCAACGCCATGGCTAGCCTGGCCAGCGAAGCACGGGAAACGTTGGACGAGCTTAGCGTGGAGGACGTCTTCGCCCGCCGCCTGCAGCAGGAGACAGTGGAAGAAGAGGATGCTCAGCGCCTGCAGGGTTTGTATCGGCAGGTGCTGGAGGCGCTGCCCAAGGCCTAGCGGCACAGACCTCGTAGCCCGGATGCAATTCGGGAATGGCGGTCGCGATAATCTCTGTCGGCCTAGCAGACACTGAACTGCGCAGATATCACTAACCGGCGCCCAATTGCCAACCATCAGAGAAAGGCGTTGACCTCGGCAGTATCAGTAATTGGCTGGTAATAGCATTATTTGAAAGAGTTTTTCAGGGCGAGGATGAGGAGGGTGCGGAGTTATACGGAAGAATCTACTATCGGATTACTGCTGTCTCCACCTAATCACTGTTAGGCCTGCCACATGACCGAAACCCTCCTCGTCTTCGCCATCGTCGCATTCATCGGCATCGCAACGCCCGGCCCCACAGTGTTGCTGGCGCTTACGAACGGCTCCCGCCTTGGCGTCCGGGCGTCGGTTCCCGGCATGGTCGGCGCGGTGTTGTCCGACTTCCTCCTCATCGGAGCCGTGGCGCTTGGCCTCGGCGCCTTGCTCGCCGCCTCGGAAGAGGGTGTACGAATTTTTGTGTAACCGACTCATGAGCGACACTGTCGCTCCGAACCGGAGACACCATGAGCAAGACGAAACACCCCATCACTGACGAGCTGCTGGATCAGCTCCTGGCCAACTACCAAAAACCTGAAGATCTGATCGGTGCCGAAGGCATTCTCAAGCAACTGACTAAGAAGCTGGTCGAGCGTGCCCTGGATGCCGAGCTGACTCACCACCTGGGCCACGACAAGCATCAGCCGGTCAGCAACTCGGCTGGCAATACCCGTAACGGCTTCAGTCGCAAGAAGCTCAAGGGCGAGTTCGGCGAGCTGCCCATCGAAG
>NZ_RHQP01000029.1:0-76405 GCF_003935465.1 Pseudomonas sp. o96-267 | reverse complement strand
CCCCCCCCCCTCCTCCTACCCGCGCGGCCGCCGCCCCCCCGGGGGGGGGGCTGACTCGTTGGCGCGGCGCCGCCCCCCCCCGCCGGGCGGGGGGGGTTCCCCCCCCCCCTACGTCAGTTCCACACCAACACCTCGGCCGGCGTCGGGTTCCAGCCATTGCACGGGTTGTTCAATTGTGGGCAGTTGGATATCAGCACTATGACGTCGGTCTCGGCCTTGAGCTCCACGTACTTGCCGGGCGCGGAGATGCCGTCCTCGAAGGTCAGGCCGCCTTCGGGGGTGACTGGAACGTTCATGAAGAAGTTGATGTTGGCGCCGATGTCGCGCTTGCTCAGGCGGCCATCGTGCAGGCTTGCGCGCAGGAAGTTGTCGCGGCAGCTGTGCATGTAGCGCTTGTCCAGGGCGTAGCGCACGGTGTTGCTCTCCTGCGCGCAGGCGCCACCAAGGGTGTCGTGGCGGCCGCAGGTGTCGGCGACGATGGTCAGCAACGGTTTGCCCAGGTTGGAATAGAGCACCGTGCCGGTGGTCAGGTAGACGTTGTTCTGCTTGCGCAGGGTGCGCTGTGGGTCGAAGCGCTCGCGCGGGTTTTTCGCGGCGAAGAACAGAGTGTCGATCGCCTGGTTGCCTTCCAGGTCGTGCAGGCGCAGGGTCTGCCCGGCCTTGACCTCGAACAGGTAGGGTTCGCCCGCCGGGATGGTGTGGCGGAACGCGGCGGTTTCGGGATGCAGGTTGCTTGCGGTCAGGCTCATGTCGGCACCCTCAAATGTACTGGCGTTCGGTGTTGTGGAAGCCCCGGCCGTTCTCCGGGCGCGAGGTGCGGCAGAGCACGGTGATGCCGTCGCTGTCGACCTTGCTCCAGGTCAGTTGCACCGGTTTGGGTGCGTACTGCGGGTTCGGGTCCATCGGGTGTTGCAGGGCGGTGAGCACCACCAGGGTGTCCATCGGCGCGTACAGCTCGATGTAGTCGCCGGCCTTGCTGTTATCCGGCTGGAAGTGGAAGGCGCCCTCGGCGTCGACATCCACGCAGCTGAACAGGTTGAGGTTCATCAGCAGGTCGAGCAGGTTCAGGTCCCACTTGCCCATCTCCACCAGCAGGTTGTCCATGCCGTTGCGGAAGAAGCCATTGCGCAGTTCCTGGTAGCGGCCCTGGCCGTATTTCTCCAGCACTTCGTCTGCGTTCAACACGCCGCCGAAGCTGTCGTGCCAACCGCAGGTGTCAGCGGTGATGGCCGCCAGCACCTTGCCCATGTCCGAGTACAGGCAGTGGCCGGCGGTGAGCTTGGCGGTGTGCTGGCCCTTGAGGGTGTCGGGCAGGTTCAGGCGCTCGCTTTTCTCGGCGGCGTTGAACAGCAGCAGGCTGACGTTGGCGCCACCCTCGATATCGGTGATTCGCAGCAGTTGGCCGCGCTTGAGGATGAATGAGGTGTGGCCGCCGCCGGGGACGGTTTCCTCATAGAGAGTGGGGCGCAGGGTGAGGGCAGTAGTCATGGGTACCTCGAAATCAAAGCCTGGTCGTCAGGCGCCGGCAGGGGCGCCTGATCATCGTTGCGATACGTTTGGTTTAGGGCGGCTCTAAAAACGTTGGCGAGGCAGTCAGCACAAGGCAAAAGCAGGCGAAAAAGCGGAGTTTACGAGTAGTAAATGAGCATTTTGAGCCTGTTTTTAACGCAGTGATGGCAACGCAGGTAGTTTTTAGAGTTGCCCGTCAGAGCTTGCCGTCGACGGCCATTTGTACGTAGCTCGGGTCGAAGCGCAGCTTGATGTTGGCGCTGTCGCCGGTGCTGACGTCGCCGGCGAAGGTCATGCCGATGGCGTCGGCGCTACGGGCGCCTTCACCAAGGATGCCGTGCTCGAAGCTGAAGTTGGCGACCTTGGTCATGGTCTCCGGCAGAGCCGGGCTGGTGATGAAGTCCAGAGTTTCCTTCGGCGTGTAGAACAGCTTGGTGGTCGCCAGTTGCGACTGATAGCCGGCCAGGTCGGTGCCGGAGGCCTTGGCCATTTCGGTCAGGGCGTCGGTGGCTTCCGGAGTGCCGGCCTGCATCAATTCGAGAATTTCGAACCAGGCGCCAACCAGGGCTTTGCCGAAGTCCGGGTTGTCCTTCAGGGTCTGGGTGTTGACCACCATCATGTCGAGGATTTCACCGGGGATCTTCGACGAGTCGAACACCTCAGTGCTGCCCGGCTGGGCCTTGATCTCGGCGAGCATCGGGTTCCAGGTCGCAGCGGCCTGCACGCTGGGGGTGGTGTAGGCGGCGATGATGTCGGCGTCGGAGGTGTTCACCACCGTCACGTCGCGCTCGCTCATGCCTGCGGTTTCCAGGGCACGGGCGAGGAAGTAGTGGGAGACCGAGAGTTCCACCAGGTTGACGCGCATGCCCTTGAGATCGGCCAGGGTCTTGCCCTCGCCCTTGATCAGCAGGCCGTCGTTGCCGTTGGAGTAGTCACCGACGATCAGCGCGGTGCTGTCCACACCACCGGCGGCAGGGATGGTCAGGGCGTCCATGTTGGTCATGGTGCAGCCGTCGAACTGGCCGACGCTGTACTGGTTGATGGACTCGACATAGTCATTGAGCTGCACGACATCGATGCTGATGCCGTATTTCTTCGCCCATTTGTCGATGATGCCGGAGGTGCTGGCGTGGCCCCAGGGCATCCAGCCGGCGTAAAGCGTCCAGCAGACGCTGAAGTTGTCTTTCTTCTCGGCGTGAGCGCTGAAGCTGAGTACCGCGGCCAGACCGGCAGCGGCGAAGGAGAACAGACGGTACTTGCGCATTTGGAACCTCCAGTCTTGTTGAGTACGGGCAGGAGTCGCGGCACGTTTCGAATCGTTCGAAAGGCGCGTTCTCCCGGGCTTTTATCCCGCCGTGTAACCTCACTGGAGGTCGATGACTCTCGGACCAGCACTTGCCAGGCAAGTCGGAACCCTAGTCATCCATTTCGCAAATTGTGGTGCCGCGATTCCGGGAAATCCCGGTTAGAACCTGCACGTCCAAGCTGTAGCGAATAGCGTGCCAGCTCGCCGAGGCCCGTGATTGGGCGTTGCGGCGGCACGTGCTGGCGCTTGCGCGCTGCCTGATGGTGCTTGCGAGGGATTGGTTGCACTGCTCTGGGGCGAGTTCGCGCGCGGGATAACGGCTTGGCGGCGTTATGGTGGTGGCATGGAAATCGCTATCGACCCTGTTGCAGAGGCGACCTCGCTGCCGCCCTCGGGACGACCCGACCCGCTGCTCGTCTGGACGACCAGGTAACTCACTTGTTCAAGGGAGATTGCCATGGCGCATACCCACTTCACGTCCATTCCTCTGATCGACGTTGCCGGGCTGTATGCCGACGACCTTGCCCAGCGTCAGCGCGTTGCAGACGAGCTGGGCCGCGCCGCTCGCGAGGTAGGCTTCCTGCAGATCACCGGGCACGGTATTTCGCGCGAACTGCGCGAAGGACTGATCCAGCAGGCGCGCAGTTTCTTCGCTCGCCCGCTGGAGCAGAAGATGCGTTTCTATATCGGCCAGTCGAGCAACCACAGCGGCTACGTGCCGGAAGGCGAGGAGCAGTTCGCCGGCGGCAGCAAGGACCTCAAGGAAGCCTACGACGTCAATTACGACTACACCGAGGCGGCCCAGGTCTATCCGCTGCTGGGGCCAACGCAGTGGCCGGACTCGGCGGACTTCAAGCGTGAGGTCGGCGCCTACTATCGGGCGGCGCTGGCACTGGGCGACACGCTGTTTCGTGGCTTCGCCCTGGCGCTGGGGCTGGCCGAGGACACATTCGCCGACATCACTCGGCATCCCACCAGCCAGTTGCGCATGATCCATTACCCGCTCGATCCCGATCCGGTGGCCGACCGGCCAGGCATTGGCGCGCACACCGACTACGAGTGCTTCACCATTCTTCTGCCCACCGCCGAAGGTTTGCAGGTGCTCAATGGCGACGGTCAGTGGATCGACGTGCCGCTGATTGAGGATGCCTTCGTGATCAATATCGGCGACATGCTCGAAGTGCTCAGCAACGGCCATTTCGTCGCCACCTCGCACCGCGTGTGCAAGGTCAGCGAGGAGCGTTTCGCCTTCCCGCTGTTCTGCGCCTGCGACTACCCGACGCGCATCGCGCCGATTGCCGGCTTGCCGGCGCGCGGTGAGCGTGTGTACGAGCCTGTAAATTGTGGCGACCACCTGTTCGCCCAGACCGCGCAGACCTTCCGCTATCTGCGCGAGCGGCTGGAGGATGGTTCGCTGCAACTGCCCGATGGTGCCGCGGGTTTGTCCAGCTTTGGTCAGGGCCGCCAGGAGGTGACGGTATGAACCTGCTGGAGCTGGCTGCACGTTACCCACAACGCGCCGATGGCGGCGTCCCGGACTGGATGCTCGGGCACTTTCGCCGCCGCACCATCAGCTTTGCCGATGGCCGCAGTGACGAGCGTACTCAGGTGCATTGGCTGCAAAGCCGCACCTTCACCATCGACCTGCGCTTGCCGGACGCGCCCGCGCTACCGGTAAGGGCCTGGCAGGACTACGGCGCCGTGGAGCTGCGCCAGCTTGCCAATCATGAAGGCTGGGTGGCCGATAGCGTTTGGGAGAACGGCTACCTGAGCTGGCACGGTGGCGTGTCCCTGCAACTGCACAACCGCTGGCCGGAGCCGGCGCAGTTGCAGCGCATCGGCAATTGCATGATCGAGTTCGGCACCACGGGCGCCTATGTCGAGGACTGGCGTTTGCAGGCCAGCAGCGGGCCATTGATCGGTCTGCGTCTGCTGGAGGAATGCGACGCCGAAAGCGGCGAGGTGCTGCAGCGCGGTGGTGGCTTGATTGTCTGTGGCGAGCAGCTTGGTTGGGTGCAGGGGCGGGCGATTGAGCCTGGCGAGTCAGCGTTGCAACTGCGTGAGCGCGCCGAACGGGCGCAAGGTGATGGTGAGGCTCTGGCCGCGTTGTTCGACTGCGAGACTTCGCTGGCTTACGCCGATCAGCAGGGGCGTTACCAGGTGGCGCTGTCCACATTGCCGGCACGGGTGGGGCAGATGGTTTCGCTGGAGGGCTTCGAGCTACCTGGCGCGGGCCGTGTCTGTCAGCACCTGCAACGCCCGGACGGCCGTGCGGTGGTGCGGACGTTCATCATCGATACGTTGGAGCCGGATTGGCGCGCGGAACTCGCCACGCCGACTACCGGCGAGGCGCAGCGCTGGTTTGCCGCGGAGAGCGAAACGCTGTCGCGGTATCTCGAGGTGTTGAGCTAGTGGAGACTGCGCCTCCCTGGTCGGAGGCGCAGTCGGTGCGCGCGGCGCACCCTACGGGTTATCGCGCGGTTTGCGCTGCGTAGGGTGCGCCGTGCGCACCGAAATTGCCGCTCAATCAGCGGGTGGCAATACGCTCGGCCAGTTCGCTGGGCAATTGCACCTGTGCGCGGCGCGTCTCGTTCAGCGGGATGTCGTAGGTGATGCGTGCGCCGTAGGCGTTGGGCGCCTGCGGATCAATGCGCACCTTGTCGAACACCAGCAAACGGGTGCCGAGGCTGAAGCCTTCGGAGAGGTCGTGGGTGACCATGAACACGGTCAGGCGGGTTTCCTGCCACAGCTCCAGCAGCAGCGCGTGCATGTCCTTGCGAATGCCGGGGTCGAGGGCGCCGAAGGGTTCGTCGAGCAGCAGCATGCGCGGTTGCATCACCAGCGCCTGGGCGATGGCCAGACGTTGCTGCATGCCGCCCGAGAGTGCGCTGGGGTATTTGTTCAGGGCATGGCCGAGGCCGACCTTGGTGAGGATTTCGGCAGCGCGTTCGCGAGCTTCGCGCTTGGCTGCGCCGAACAGTCGGCCCAGCAGCTTCGATTTCGGCAGCTCAAGGCCCAGGGCGACGTTGTCCAGCACGCTCAGGTGCGGGAATACCGAGTAGCGTTGGAACACCACGCCACGACTTGGGTCGGGTTCGTTGGGCAGCGCCTGGCCGCCCAGCAGCAGTTCGCCACGGCTCGGTCGTTCCTGGCCGAGCAGCATGCGCAGAAAGGTGGATTTGCCGCAGCCGGAGGCGCCGACCAGGGTGCAGAACTCACCCTCGTTGACCTTGATGTTGAGGCGTTCAAGCACGACCAGGTCGCCGTATTCCTGCCACAGGTTGCGCGCTTCGATAAAGGCGGGCTTCCCTGTGCTTGCAGGAGGCGTACTGGAGTCGCGCATGACGGGTTCACTCAGTGGGACGATGTGTTGGCTGTACAGGGTCATGCCTTGCCTCCTTCATGCCAGGGGAAGCACAGGCGCAGCACCTGGCGCAGGCCCAGATCCATCAGCCAGGCCAGCAGGGTGATCCACACGACGTAGGGCAGGATCACGTCCATGGCCATGTAGCGACGGACCAGGAAGATGCGGTAACCGAGGCCGTCGGTCGAGGCGATGGCCTCGGCGGCGATCAGAAACAGCCAGGCCGAGCCGAGCATCAGGCGCAGCGAGATCAGCAGGCGCGGCATCAGTTGCGGCAGCACCAGGCGCAGGATCAGCGTCCAGGAGTTGGCACCGAGGGTCTGCGCCTTGATCAGCAGTTCGCCGGGAATTTCGCGGGCACGCTGTTCGATGTCGCGGGCGATGCAGGGGGTGATGCCGATGACGATCAGCATCACCTTGGACAGCTCGCCCAGGCCGAAGACGATGAACAGAATCGGCAGGATGGCCAGCGGCGGAATCATCGACAGCACGGTGAGCAGTGGCGACAGCGGTGCGCCGAACAGCGGCACGCTGCCGGCGGCAATGCCTAGTACCAGGCCCAGCAGAGCGGCGATACCGAGGCCGATACCAAGGCGCTGCAGGCTGGAAGCAGTGTCCTGCCAGAACAGGTACTGGCCGCTGCGTTTGTCTTCGGTGAAGGCCAGGCGGTCGATGGCATCGACCATCTGGCTGGCGCTGGGCAGCAGCTTGTCGTTGGGGTTCTCGGCCAGGCGACTGGTCGAGGCGCTGAAGTAGACGAACAGCAGCAGGGCGAAGGGCAGCAGGATCAGCAGCAGGCGGCCGCTGCGATCCGGGTGGCGGTTGATCAGGCGCATGGATAGTCCTCGTCGGGCCTGGAACGAAATGCGTGCGCGGCTAGTGGGCGCAGAGCTGCGCTGGTTTCGGACCTTTGCGAGTGACGGCTGGCTGCCGCTGATGCGAGTGGGGGATACCCATGATGAACCTCCAGTTTGACAGGGGCGGACAGGAGTTCGCGGCGGTTCCCCACGGATGGGGCGCGTTCTCCCGGGCTTTTGTCCCGCCGTGTAACCTCGCTGGAGGTCGCTAGCTCTCGGACCAGTCGCTCGCCTGTGGCGAGCCGGAACCCTAGCCGGCTATTGGCAAATTGTGGTGCCGCGATCCCGGCGAACCGGGTTGTTCCTGCACGACCTGTTCTTAGCGAACATCGTGCCATCCCCGCGAGCCGCGCCAGACGGCGGCCTGAATCCATGTATCGAACATCCAGTGCGCCGTGGTGGTGCGTGCTGGTTATCGCGTGCTGCCTGCTGGGGCGAAGGGGCGCTTTCAGAGCTTTCCGTCAGCGGCCAGCTGCATGTAGTCGTGGTTGAAACGCAGCAGGATGCGCTGGGCGTTGCCCAGCGGCTTCTCGCCACTGAATTCGATACCCAGGTTGGTCAGGCCCATGCCGCTTTTGCCCAGCAGGCCGTGAGCATCGGCAAAGCGTGCGACCCGTTGCATGAGGTCTGGCAGCTTGCCGGTACGCGCGAAGTTCAGCGCGGTGCGCGGTGAGTAGAACGAGCGCAGGGTGCCCAGCTGGGCGTCGAAGTCTTCCGGCGTGGTTTCGGCGGCGGCTGCCATGCTGGCCCTGGCCTCACGCCCGGCCGGGGTGGGCAGGCCTAGCAGACGCTGAGTCTCGAACCAGGCGCCGGTCAGCGCGCGACCGAATTCCGGATGCTGGGCAAGGGTCTGGGTGCTGACCACGGTGAGGTCGAGGATTTCTCCGGGAATCAGGTTGGAGCTGAATACCTGGCTGACTTCGGTCTTGTGCCGAATCTCGGAGAGGATCGGGTTCCAGGTGATGACCGCGTCGCCCTTGCCGGCGAGAAAGGCATCAGCGATTTCAGTGTCGGAGACGTTGATGATGGTCACGTCGCTTTCATCGAGCAGGGCCCACTCCAGTGCGCGGGTGAGCAGGTAATGCGACACCGAGTTTTCCACCAGCAGCACGCTCTTGCCCTTGAGGTCCTGAATACGCTTGCCACTGCCGCGCAGCAGCAGGGCGTCGGCGCCGTTGGAGAAGTCGCCGATGATCAGTGCGGTGCTGTCCTTGCCGGCAGCAGCCGGAATGGTCAGGGCATCCATGTTGGTCATGCTGCAGGCGTCGAACTGGCCGGCGGTGTAGCGCTCGATGGAGGCGACATAATCCGGCACTTCCTGCACCTGAATGTCGATGCCGTACTTGTCCGCCCACTTCTTCACGATGCCCAGTTCGGCGGCGTAGCCCCAGGGCATCCAGCCGGCGAAGATCGACCAGCACAATTTGAAGGTTTTTGGCGCGGCCTGGGTGGTCGGGGCGCCGAACAGGCAGGCGCAGAGCACAATGGTGAGCAGGGAGCGAATGGACATGGACACCTCGGGTTAGGGACGAAAGCGGGAAAGCCGGCAGCCTTGCTGCGCGTTCTCCCGGGCTTTTGTCCCGCCGTGTAACCCCGCGGCTTCCCGCCGCTGCATGAGGTCGCCCACTCTCGGACCAGTCACTCGCCGTTTGACGAGCCGGAACCCTAGTCGGCCATTGCGATTCGCTACCACTGACGATCCTGTGCATGGATCGGCTTTCCGCGTTGCTGAGCAAGCGAATGCCATGCCAGCTGCTTGGCAACTGCTCTGCGCTCTTGTGGTTTTGCGCCGTCCATCACAGCCGACGAAGGGAATCGCACCTGTTGCGGGCAGCGCTGTCTGATGCGTCAGGGATCACCGTCCCGGAGGCCGACATCGGTCGGCGTCGTCCCAGCGGTCACAGGAGGCCGCCATGCCCTACAAGATGCTGTTTTCCGCCTTGCTCTTGCTGCTTTCCGGTTGCGCCGTTTATGGCGATGGCCACGACCGTGGTTACCACAACGGCCATGGCTACCGGTATTACGACGGCTATCGGCGCGATTACTACCCGCCGCCACGCTACTACTACGAGGAGCGTCGGCATAATTACTACCCGGCTCCTCCGCGCTACGTACCGGCGCCGCCGCCGCGTCATCAATACGGCCACGATCGCCGGTATCACGACGGCTACAAGCACCAGCAGCCGCGACATGACTATCGCCGCGACCAGCGTCGTCAGGAACACCGCGGTGGGCAGATTCAGCGCGGCTGGGAGGCAGGCCGCAACACGCAGCATCGTTTCTCCAACGGGCGCAGCAATAACGAACAACGTCGTAGCGGCGAGCGCCGCTGGTAAGCCTCTCCTCAATCCGCCGCGTGCCCTGTACGCGGCGTTTCCTCATCTACCCGACGAATCGCTTCGACCATGGCCTGCGCTGCTGGCGACAGGCTGTGGCCGGCACGGCTGACCAGGCCATAGGCTGAATGCTGGTGCAGGCCCTGGGGCAACAGCGGCAGCAGGGTGAGCTGACCGCTTTCGACTTCGTCGGCGATCACGTCCCAAGGCGCCATGCTCAGCACATCGCTGTCGGCCACCAGGCGCTTGAGCACCAGGAAGTTGTCGCACTGCACGCTCAACAGCTGCGCTCGCCCGCTGGCCAGGCCCAGGCTGCGTTCGACCACCTGTGGCAGCTGTGTGCCGGCGAGCGGGAAGTCGAGCAGGTCGCGCAGTTGCAGGTTTTGCCGCTGTAGTAGCGGATGAGCCGGGCGGCAGAACAGTACGCCCTGATGCACGCGCAGCGGTTCGATGCGCAATTGAGCGTCGTCCTGCAATTCGCGGATATCGGCGACGAACAGCTCGATGGTCGAGCCCAGCAGGCTGTCGCGCAGTTCCAGCCAGTTGGCGATGTCCAGTTTCACCTGCACCCGCGGGTAGCGTTGCAGCAACTGCCCCAGCGCCTGCGGAATCAGCCGTGCGGCCGGATAAGGGCCGGCGCCGAGACGCAATTCGCCAGCCTCCAGATTGCCCAGCTGATTGACCGCATTGCTCAGCGCCAGGCTGCCGGCCAGCAGGCGACGCGCATGTTCCAGTACCAGCTGGCCATGGGCGGTGAGGCTGACGCCACGGCTGTGGCGATCCACCAGGGTGCAGCCGAGTTGGCTCTCTAGCGCCTGGATGCTGCGGCTCAGCGCCGGTTGGCTGAGGTGCACGGCAGCGGCGGCGCGGGCGAAGTGTTCGTGTTCGGCGAGGGCGACGAAGTGGCGGAGCTGACGGAGATCGTTCATGCGCTTCCTGCATTAACTGGTCTATTCGAATGCATTGGAATTATCGATCGGCCTTTGCCAACCTGCCAGTATTCCAACAACAAGACGTTTCAACGCCATGAGCCCATTCTCTCGTTTCAGCGGCCTGCTGCTGGTCGCCACCCTGCCATTGAGCGCCGTTGCCGAACTGCCGGCCGAGCGTATCGAACCCAGCATCAACGCCGAACTGGCTGCCCACACCAAGGTTTTTGCCCAGCAGGTCTATCGCGTTGCCGACAACGTCTATTCGGCGGTCGGCTGGCAATTGGGTAACGTGGTGATGATCGAGGCGCCGCAGGGGCTGATCATCGTCGACACCGGTGAATCGGTCAGCGAGTCGCGCAAGATCATGGCCGAGTTCCGCAAGCTCAGCGACAAGCCGGTCAAGGCCGTGGTCTACACCCACTTCCACCCGGATCACATCAACGGTGTGCAGGCCTTCGTCAGTCGCGAGCAAGTGGAACGCGGCGACGTGCAGATCTACGCCCACGAGACCCTGTTGCAGAACGTGGTGGCTCAGGGCGCGCTGGTCGGGCCGATTCTTGGCGTACGTTCGGCGTACAGCTTCGGTTCCTTCCTGCCGTCCAGCGATCAGGAGGGCATGAACGCTGGCATCGGTCCGTTGGCCAAGCCCGAGCCGTCGTCCTTCATCGCTCCGACCGTGACTTTCGGCGAGCTCTTGGACACCAATATCGCCGGCCTCGACGTGCAGTTTTTACATGTGCCCAGCGAGGCGCCGGACGAGATCACCCTGTACCTGCCGGCCAACCGCGTGCTTATCAGCGCCGAGGTCGACCAGGGCCCGACCCTGCCGAACATCCACACACTGCGCGGCACCAAGTTCCGCGACCCGGTGCAGTGGGTCGAGAGTCTGGACAAGCTGCGTGCCTACCAGGCCGAGTACATGGTGCCGCTGCATGGCCGACCGGTCAGCGGCCAGGACAAGGTCGAGGAAGTGCTGCGCATGACCCGCGATGGCATCGCCTATATCCACGACCAGACCGTGCGCTGGATGAACAAGGGCCTGACCCCGGACGAGTTGGTGGAGAAGGTCAAACTGCCGCCGCACCTGGCCGGCTACACGCCTTATCTGCGCGAGTACTACGGCACGGTGAAACACAGCGTGCGGCAGATCTACAACGGCTATCTGGGCTGGTTCCAGGGTGACCCGGTGGCACTCGACCCGACCCCGCCGCGGCAGCAGGCCGAGCGCCTGATTGCCCTGGCTGGTGGCCGCGAGAAACTGCTGCTGGAAGCCGGCAATGCCTACCTCAAGGGCGACTACCAGTGGGCGGCGGAGCTGGCCGGCTATGCGATCCGAGTCGACCACGAAGACATGCTGGCGCGTGAGATCAAGGCACGCAGCTTCCGTAAGCTGGGCTACGCCAGCATGAACATCAACTGGCGCAACTGGTACCTGATGAGCGCCATGGAGCTGGAGGGCAAGCTCGACGGCGATGTCATCCGCCAACGCTCGGTGGAGATGCGCAAGGTGTTCCTCTCGCCGGATATGGTGCGCAGCTTCACCCCGCAGAGCTTCCTGCAGAACTGGGTGACCCGTGTCGACCCGGAAAAGGCCGGCGATGTCGAGCTGACCCTGGGCTTCAGCTTCCCCGACGTTGACGAGCAGTGGGCGCTGGAGGTTCGGCGCGGCGTGGCGCAGTTGCACAAGGGTATTCCTGAAGGCACAGCTCTACGCCTGAGCATGGACAAGCGCTTCATGGAGACCCTGCTGACCGGCGAAGGTGGCCTGGTCAAAGGCGCACTGCTCGGCGATGTGAAGGTCGACGGTAACCTGCTGGAGATTCGTCGCTTCCTCAATTGCTTCGACTTCAGTGACGAGGCGTTTGGGCTGACGCTGCGTTAACGGTGCGAGAGGCGTCAGACAGGGTGCGCAAAGCGCACCCTACGAGCTTGGCGCCGGTTCGACTGTGTGTATGCGTGCTGGCTGTATACGCTATTCCACGAACAGCTGCTGCACTACCGAGAAGTCCTGCTTGCCCTTGCCCTGCTTGAGCAGCAGGCGGTAGAGCTGCAGTGCCAGAGCACCCATGGGGGCGCTGTTGCCGTTGTGGCTGGCGGTTTCCTGGGCCAGGCCGAGGTCCTTGGCCATCAGTTCGGCCATGAAGCCGCCGCTGTAGCCCTTCGATGCTGGCGCGTTTTCCATTACGCCAGGCCAGGGGTTGTATTTCTCCAGCGTCCAGTTGCCGCCCGAGCTCTGCCGCATGATCTCGGCCAGTACCGCCGGCTCCAGGCCGTTGGCCACGCCCATGGCCATGGCTTCTGCGGTGGCGATCATCTGTACTGCGAGTACCTGGTTGTTGCACACCTTGGCCACCTGGCCGGCGCCGGCGGGGCCGGCGTGGAAGATGTTCTTGCCCATGGCGGCGAGCATCGGTCTGGCCTTTTCCAGCGTTTGGGCTTCACCACCCACCATGAAGGTCAGGGTGCCGGCTGCTGCGCCGCCAGTGCCGCCGGAGACCGGCGCATCGAGCAAAGCGATACCGCGCTCGCGGGCGGCAGCGTGCACCTTGCGCGCGGCCTCCGGGGCGATGGTCGAGCACTCGATCACCAGCGTGCCGGCGGGTAGCCGCGCAAGCAGGCCGTCATCACCCAGGTACAGGCCTTCCACATGACGACTGGCCGGCAGCATGCTGATCACCACCTTTGCCTGATCGATGGCGTCGGTGGCGCTATCGGCCGCCACGGCACCTTCGCCAGCCAGGGTGTCGACGGCGCTGCGCTGCAGGTCGAAGACTTTCAGCGGGTATCCCGCCTTGAGCAGGTTGCGGGCCATGGGCAGGCCCATGTGGCCGAGGCCGATAAAGGCGATCTGGGTCATGACGGCTCTCCTTCCTGTTGGCGCATGGTGCGCGCCGATTGTCATTGTTCGAGGATTGCTGTTGAGCTCTCCCGGAGTGCATCCGGGCTACATGTAGGGTGCGCCGTGCGCACCGATCCGTACGCTAAAGATCTGCCAGCGGATGTTCGCCTTCCCAGACCGACGCGAAGTGCGCTTCGACCACTGCGTCTGGGATCGCGGCCACATCCGGCCAATGCCATTTCGGCGTCTGGTCCTTGTCGATCAGGCGGGCGCGTACGCCCTCGGGAAATTCCGGGTGGCGGCAGCAGTTAAGGCTCATGGCGTATTCCATGCGAAATACGTCGGCCAGCGACAAATGGCGGGCGCGGCGGATCTGCTCCCAGACCAGGTGTGCGGTCAGCGGGCAGCCATGGGCCAGAGTCTTGGCGGCGCGGGCGAGCAGGGCGTCGTCATCCGTTTGCAGTACGCTGAGCGCGTGCACGGCAGCCGGCAGGTCGGCAACGTCGAGCAACTCATCGATACGTTCGCGACGTGGCAGCCACTGGGCAGCCGGTAGTTCACCCTGGGCTTCGTTCTCCAGCGCACGCAGCAGGCTGTGCAGTTGCAGGTCGGCTTGTTCGCGCCAGTTCAGTTGCACCAGGCCGTCGAGCAGAGCGTCTTGCTGGTCGTCGCGCAGGAAGCGGTCGGCCAAGTTCAGGTCCAGCGCATCACAGGCATTGATGCTGGCCGCGGTGAGACCGAGGAACAGGCCCAGGCGACCCGGCAGACGGGCGAGGAACCAACTGCCGCCGACATCCGGGTACAGGCCGATATTGATCTCCGGCATGCCCAGTCGGCTGCTGGGGGTGACGATGCGGATGCCGGCGCCCTGCATCAGGCCCATGCCGCCGCCCAGTACATGGCCGTGGGCCCAGCAGATAAAGGGTTTTGGGTAGGTGTGAATGCGGTAATCGAGACGGTATTCGTCGGCGAAGAAACGCCGTGCCAGCGGCGGTACTTCACCCGGTTTTTTGTGGCACTGATTGACCAGTTGCACCACATCGCCGCCGGCGCAGAAGGCCTTGGCGCCGTTGCCACGCAGCACGACGCAGGCAATCTCGGGGTCATCGGCCCAGGCCTTGAGGCGCTCGTCGAGTGCTTCGATCATCGGCAGGGAGAGGGCGTTGAGGCTCTTCTCGGCGTCGAGGCTGGCGATGCCGATGCGGTAGCCATGGAGGCTGGGGCGTTCTTCGAAGGTTACGTTCATCATCTGACTCTCGGTGCGCACGGCGCACCCTACGGGCGGAGCGAAACCGCGAGTTATTTGTTGCGCCACTGCGGATCGCGTTTTTCCAGAAAGGCGTTGACCCCTTCACGGGTGTCGTCGGCATCGAACAGGTCGACGAAGCGCTCGCGTTCCTCCGGCAGCCAGGTGTTGGAGCCACGCTCGCGTGCACCCTGGATCAGCGGTTTGATGGTGCGTACTGCCACCGGGCTTTGCCGCGCTACCTTGGATGCCAGCAGCAGGGCAGTGCCGCGTGCCTCGCCGGTGTCCACCACCTGCTCGACCAGGCCGATGCGCAGGGCGGTCTCGGCGTCGATGCGCTCGCCGCAAAGGATCATGCGTTTGGCCCAGCCTTCGCCGACCAGCCAGGGCAGCGCCTGGGTGCCGCCGGCGCAGGGCAGCAGGCCGACCGCCGCTTCCGGCAGGGCCATCTGTGCCTGGCGTTCGGCGATGCGGATATCGCAGGCCAGCGCGCACTCCAGGCCGCCGCCCATGGCGTAGCCGTTGATCGCGGCAATGGACACACCGCGAAAATCGCGCAGGGCTTCGAAGGCCTCGCCAAAGTGTCGCGCCATCTCACGAGCGCGGGCTTTGTCGCCATCGGCGAACATGTTCAGGTCGGCGCCAGCGGAGAAGAATTTCGGCCCCTGGCCGGTCACCACCAGTGCATACACCTCGTCGTCGCGGTTGAGGTGTTCGATCACCTGCTTGAGGCCGATCAGTGAGTCGCGGTCCCAGGTATTGGCCGGTGGATGGTTGATGGTGATCAGCGCGGTATGCCCGTGTTTTTCCACGGTGAGCTTGTGGGTCAGGTCGAAGATGCCGGGTTTGTAGGTTTCCAGTGCAGTGCTCATCACGATTCCTCGTCGATTATCTCCCCTCTGCCATTCATGGAAGAGGGCGGGGCGGCCCGCGTCGGGAGAGGGAAAACGGTTTACAGCAGACGATCAAGCATGCCGCCCTGCAGAAGCAGGCGACGGGCGACGATCACCCGCATGATTTCGTTGGTGCCTTCAAGTATCTGGTGCACGCGGGCGTCGCGTACCCAGCGTTCCAGCGGATAGTCATTCAGATAGCCGTAACCGCCGTGCAGTTGCAGTGCTTCGTTGCACACATCGAAGCACTGGTCGGTGGCGAAGCGCTTGGCCATGGCGCAGTACAGACTGGCCTCGCCGTGGCCATGGTCGAGCTTGTGCGCGGCCAGGCGCACCATCTGCCGGCTGGCGGTGAGGGCAGTGAGCATGTCGGCCAGCTTAAATTGCAGGGCCTGGAATTCGCTGAGCGCCTTGCCGAACTGCTTGCGTTCCTCGACGTAGCGCAGGCTTTGCTCCAACGCCGCCTGGGCTGCACCGAGCGAGCAGCTGGCAATATTCAGGCGGCCACCATCAAGGCCTTTCATGGCGTAGACGAAGCCTTCGCCCTCTGGGCCGATGCGGTGGCTGGCGGGAATGCGTACGGCTTCGAAGGTGATGGTGCGGGTCGGCTGCGCCTTCCAGCCCATCTTGTCCTCGTTGCGTCCGTAACGTACGCCGGGCGCATCGGCAGGTACCAGGAAGCAGGAGATACCCTTGGCACCATCCTCACCGGTGCGCGCCATGACGATCAGCACCTGTGTGCTTCCCGCCCCGGAGATAAAGCACTTGCTGCCGTCGATCACATAGTCGTCGCCATCGCGCCGTGCGCGGGTGCGCAAATGCGCAGCGTCGGAGCCGGCGTCTGGCTCGGTCAGGCAGTAGGAGGCCAGCGACTGGCCATTGATCAGCCCCGGCAGCCAGGCATCTTTCAGTGCCTGGTCGGCGAAGCTGGCGAGCATCCAGGTGGCCATGTTGTGGATGGTCAGGTAGGCGGTGGTGGCGACACAGCCGGCCGCCAGTTGTTCGAATATCAGTGAGCTGGACAGCCTGGACAGGCCCAGGCCGCCGTCCTCTTCGCGCAGATACAGGGCTAGGTAGCCCTGCTCGGCAGCGCGGCGGATCACCTCGACGGGGAAGTGCTGCTCGCGATCCCACTCTGCGGCGTGGGGCGTCAGCTCCCGCGCGGCGAAGGCGCGGGCGCTGTCGGTCAGAAGGCGTTGTTCATCACTGAGTTCGAAGTCCATGGCATCTCATTGCAAGGTCAGGGGTTGGCCGCCCGCACGGCGCTCTGCCTGCCATTCGGCGAGGCTGGGCAGCGCGCTGCTGGCATCGAGGCGGTCGACGATTTCGAAGTAGTCCTGCTTGAGTGGGTCCTTGAGAACCTCGTCGCGCGGCTTGACCTTCACGGCGTAGACCGTCTGCAGGTTCTGGTGGTCGAAGGCACGCCATTGCTGTTCGTCTTTGAGCAAGGTGTAGCGATGGCCTTCCAGTGCCTTGATCAGCGTTTCGCTGTCGAGGCTCTTGGCTCGTGTGGCGGCGTCGGCCCACTGCTGGACGATGCTGTAGGCCGAGGCAGCGGAGCTGGATGGGTACATCTCGTAGCGGGTCTTGAAAGCTTCGACGAAGGCTTCGCCGCGGGCGGATTTTTCCAGCGCCGGTACGCGCCAGGTCCAGGGTTCGGTGCCGATCACGCCTGCCATCAGGTTGGGGCCGGCTTGTTCGACCATGCTCTGGGTCAGATTCGGTGCGACGATCTGCATGCGTTCGGTCAGGCCCAGGTCCTTGGCGACGCGCATGGCACGCACCAGGTCCTCACCGAACAGCACCAGAGCAAGGATTTCGGCGTTGCTGGCGGCGGCCTGGGTCAGCGCGTCCTGGTAGTCGGCCAGGCGCGCGCCCGGGAAGGGGATGCGTACGCTGGCGTGCTGGGCGGCATTGTCGCTGGCGGTGGCCTGGCGCAGCGATGCCTCGCTGGTGTGGCCCCAGGTGTAGTCAGCGGTGACATAGAAGTAGCGCTTGTTCGGCAGGGTCTTGCTCAGGTATTGGCCAAGCACCTTGGCACTCATCCAGGCGTTGTTGCATTCGCGAAACATGTAGCGATGGCCATCCTTGCCAGTGGTATCGTTGGAGTAGGTAAGGGTGCCGAAGTACAGCAGGCCGTGCTGCTTGGCGCGCTTGCCTGCGGCGATGGCAACCGCGCTGGAAGAGCCACCGAACAGCATCGCCGCACCTTCGGCGGCCAGCTTGTCAACGTTCTTCTCGGCCTTGGCCGGCCGCGAGGCGGTGTCCTTGCTGGACAGGCGCAAAGGTCGGCCCAGTACACCGCCTGCAGCGTTGATTTCATCGATGGCCAGCAGGGCTCCACGCATCTGCGCCAATCCCTCTTCCTTATATGGTCCGGTGCGCGGGTAATTGAGGCCGAGGGTGATCGGCTCGGCAGCCTGCGCACAGGCGGTAAGTACGGCCCACAGGGCCAGCGTGGCGGACAGTTGGCGCATTGCAGTTCTCCTTGTTTTTGTTCTGCAGAGAACCGTTTTACGCCGCTCGTCCAGTTCGAGTGATCGTCTATTAGTCTAAGAAACGCTCACCCAGTTCTCACTTCAGTGAAATGGTCATGTTCGGGCCATCGCCGAGCGGTGTGTCGTCGAACCAGCGGCTGGTCACCGTCTTGGTCTCGGTGTAGAAACGCACCGCCTGCTTGCCGTAGGCGTGCAGGTCGCCGTAGAACGAGCCCTTCCAGCCAGTGAAGGAGAAGAACGGCAGCGGTACCGGAATCGGGACGTTGATGCCCACCTGGCCGACTTCAACCGCGTGCTGGAAATGCCGCGCAGCGCCGCCGGAGCGGGTGAACAGGCTGGTGCCGTTGCCATAGGGGCTGGCGTTGACCAGTTCGATGGCTTCTTCCAGGGTCGCAACCTCCATGCACACCAGCACCGGGCCGAAGATTTCCTCGCGGTACAGGCCCATCTCCGTGGTCACGCCACGGAACAGCGTTGGCCCGACCCAGTTGCCGTTCGGGTAACCGTCTACCTTGCATTGCGAGCCGTCGAGCAGACACTCGGCGCCTTCGGCCTTGCCTTGTTCGATCAGGTGCAACACGCGCTGGCGTGCCTGCGGGCTGATCAGCGGGCCGTAGGCGGCGCCGCTGTCCTGCCAATGACCAGGGCGCAGCGCGGCCATCTGTTCGGCCAGCTCATCGATCCACTGTTTCGATTCACCGACGAACACCGCCACGCTGATGGCCATGCAGCGCTGCCCGGCGGCGCCACAACTGGCGCCGAGCAGGTTGCTGATCACTTGATCCTTGGGTGCATCCGGCATGATCACCATGTGGTTCTTCGCCCCGGCAAAGGCCTGCACGCGCTTCAGGTGCTGTGTGCCGGTGCGATAGACATGTTGGCCCACCGCGACTGAACCGACGAAGGACACCGCGCGTACCAGCGGATGCACCAGCAGCGCATCGACCTGCTCGCGGCCGCCATGCAGCACCTGCAGCACGCCGGCCGGTGCGCCGGCTTCGAGGAACAGCTCGGCCAGGCGATTGGGCGTCATCGGGTCCTGTTCCGAGGGTTTGAGAATGAAGCTATTGCCGCAGGCGATGGCCAGCGGAAACATCCACAGAGGGATCATCGCCGGGAAGTTGAACGGGGTGATGCCGACGCACACGCCCAGCGGCTGGATCCAACTGGCGGTGTCGATCTCGCGGGCGACGTTCTCCACCGTCTCGCCCATCATCAGGCTGGCGATATTGGCTGCATGTTCGGCCACTTCGATACCGCGCCAGACGTCGCCCTTGGCATCGGCGAAGGTCTTGCCGGTTTCCTCCGCGAGAATCTCCGCCAGCTCGTCGTGGTGCTCCTTGAGCAGGTGCTGGTAGCGCAGCATCAGACGGGCGCGCTCCGAGACCGGTACTTCGCGCCAGGCGAGGAAGGCTTTCTGCGCACCGGCCACCGCGGCCTCGATTTCCTCGGCGGTGGCCTTGGGGGCAAGGGCGATCACCTCCTGATTGGTCGGGTCGGTGACTTCGATCAGCTCACGAGCCTGGCTGGTTTGCCATTGGCCGTCGATCAGTTGCGGTAGCGTGCGGGGCATGGTCGCCTCCTGTTGTTCTTGTATGGGACCTTTTATAGCCATTGGATGCCCGTTTGTGGATTGACGATCTTGGGCTTGGGATGGACGATCTTGTCATTCGGTCAGGCTGGCAAGGAGTGGTGTGGTGGGAATGCGGGTGGAAACCTCCAATTGGCCGTTGCCTGTCGGTGGGCAACGCTTCATCACGCCACCGCGCCTGCGCCGTCTGCTGGCGCGCCATGCCTTGAGCGCTGGGTGCTATCCATTGGCCATCGGCTTCTACCCCGATGCAACCGGTCACCAGATGCGCCGCGCGCAACCGGATGACCATCTGCTGATCTACTGCCGCTCGGGCAAGGGGTGGTTGGAAACATCGGATGGACGATTTGAGGTCGCTGCTGGAGAATTGCTGCTGCTGCCCAAGGACGCTGCGCATGCCTATGGCGCTGACCTGCATGACCCTTGGACGATCTACTGGGTGCACTTCGACGGTAGCCTCGGCGAAGACTTCCTGCGCCTGCTGGGCACGCAAACGCTGCGGCGCATCGGCGTGCAGCCCCGGCTGATCGGCGATTTCGAGGCGTTACTGGGCTTGCAGCGCCAGGGCCTCAACATCTTGCCCTTCATCCACGCTGCGCACCGTTTGCAGGCGATGCTCAGCTCGCTGGCCGTACTGCCGGCGCGGGTCAACCTCAAGTCCGGCCGTGTGCTGGATGTCGAGGCGGTGCAGGCGGTGATGCGCGAGCATCTGCACGGCAGCCTCAACCTCGATGAGCTGGCTGCACAGTTCAAACTGTCGCGCTTTCATTTCGCCAAGACCTACCGCGCGCTGACCGGCCATGCGCCGATCCAGGACTTCATCCAGTTGAAGATGGCCCTGGCCTGCCGTCTGCTCGATCGTGGCGACGCCGAAGTGCGCCAGGTCGCCGAGCAGCTTGGCTACGACGATCCCTATTACTTCTCGCGGCTGTTTCGCAAGGTGGTGGGCATGGCGCCCAGTCATTACCGGGCGCTGCATCAGGGGTAGGGGAGGGCCCGGCATATCTCGCTCGGGGCAGGGGCGCCATGAGTACCGCCTGGGTATTCAAGGCAACGTGATCTATCGGCCAGAGGCGCTCAGGCCAGCATGCGCAGCCACAGCTGTTGCTCGGCCAGCAGCTCTTCGCGCAGGCTGGCCAGTGGTTGTTCAAGCCCCAGCCGGCGCTGCGCGGGCAGGGGCTCGGGGAGATTCGCTGGTTGTATCTGCAATGCGCTGGCCAGCAGCACCAGGTCGGTCAGGTCGGCTTCGCCGTCGTGATCGTGCAGCCATTTGTTACGTTGCCTGGCGCACTCGATCAGCGTGGTCGGTACCTGCCAGCGTGTAAGCACCAGTGCACCGATGTCGCCGGAGAGGTAATCGCAGAGCCCATCCAGGTGCTCGGCATCACGCGGGAAATCCGGCCAATGCTCCAGCTCCGCCAGCAGGGGTAGGCTGCCGATATCCTGCAGCAGGCCGGCGAGCATGGCCTCATCGAGTGCCTGGTTACAGCGCTGCGCCAGGGCGGCGCAGAACGCGGCGCGCTCGCGAGCCTTGCGCCAGCGCTGGCGGAAGGCTTGCTGCAAGGCTTTTTCCTTGCTGGCGAAGAGATTTCGCGCGGTGAACCCCAGTACCAGGGTGCCAAGTTGGCGAGTGCCGATTCGGGCGAGCAGGTCGCGCATCGACACGCACGGCCGCGCACCACGAATCAGCGGGCTTTCGGCGAACTGCATGAGATAGGCGGCCAGCGGGGGATCACTGTTGATCACCCGCGCCAGTTGTTCCAGCGAGGTGCGTGGGTCGTCCAGCAGTTGGCGAATGCGCATGGCCGCTTCCGGCATTTGCGGCACTTTTGCCTGACCTTTGAGAAAACGGGTGAGCAGGGCGAAGCGGATGGCTTCGGGGGACAGCGACATGATGGCGGGGGCTTCCGTGGAACCGCAGCGGCGTATTGAGATGCTAGCAGAGCCTTGGCCTAAAGCCGATGCACAGCTGTTGCCTTGACTTGCCCGGCCCCCTTCACTAGCGTGCCTGCACTTGTTTTGACCCTGCAGGAAAACCGCATGACCGACGATCGCATCAAGCTCGAAGCCAGCTGGAAACACGCGCTGCGTGAGGAGTTCGACAAGCCTTACATGAGCGAGCTGCGTGCGTTCCTGCAGGCGGAGAAGGCGGCCGGCAAGGAAATCTATCCGCCGGGTCCACTGATCTTCAATGCGCTCAATTCCACGCCGCTGGCTCAGGTCAAGGTGGTGATCATCGGCCAGGACCCGTACCACGGTCCCGGTCAGGCCCATGGCCTGTGCTTCTCCGTGCAGCCGGGCGTGCAGACGCCGCCGTCGCTGGTGAATATCTACAAGGAGCTCAAGCGCGACCTCAATATCGACATCCCGGCCCATGGTTACCTGCAGAGCTGGGCCGATCAGGGCGTGCTGCTGCTCAACACCTCACTGACAGTGGAACGCGCCAACGCCGGCTCGCACGCGGGCAAGGGCTGGCAGTTCTTTACCGACCGGGTGATCGAAGTGGTCAGCGAGCATCAGGACAAGCTGGTGTTCCTGCTCTGGGGCAGCCACGCTCAGGGCAAGCAGCGCCTGATCGACCCGACCAAGCACCTGGTGCTGCGCTCGCCGCACCCGTCACCGTTGTCGGCGCATCGCGGCTTCATTGGTAACGGTCACTTCAGCCGTTGCAATCAGTTCCTCAGCCAAAATGGCATGAGCCCCATCGACTGGCGCTTGCCGGCGCTCTGAGCCCGCTTCCGAGGCCTGCTTAGCGCCGCGCAACTGCCTGATCAGCCGTGCACTGCTGCGCGGCCAGATCGGCATGAAGGCTTTTCAGGCGCTTGTCGGCTCGCGCCATCTGTTTTGAGTCAGCCTGGGCGACCAGGTCGACGATCATCTCAGCCATGGCCTGACGATTCTTATCAAAGCTGGCCTGGTAGGCGATGGTGTAGAAGCGCTCGCGCTGTTGCAGCAGGGCGGTCATGCGCGCAGCGAAGTCGTCGCCACGGCGCACTTCCAGCGCCTCACGCAGCGCCTGTTGCCAGGCCATGCGGTTTTCCAGCCAGACCTGGTTCTGTTCGCCCAGGCCCTGTGCCCAGCTCTGCACCCGCTCGCGCTGCTCGGCGTTCAAGGTGCCGAACCAGGGTTGCAGGCGCTCCTCCATGCGCTCGGCGCGCCGGCTGATCTGCTCCTGCACGGGCGGCTCGAGAAACTCCTCACGCAGCTTGGCGTTCTGCTCGTCCATGGCCGCCAATAGCTGATCGACCTGACGCGGGCTGAGGCCACGCAGCAGCTCGATGGTGCTGGGGGTTATTTCCACGGCGATGCGTTGCATGGCTTGTTCGAAGTCGGCCAACTGGCTGGCCATCAGCTCGCTGTCACGGCTGCTCAGTGCCTGCTGACTGCGTTGCAGCCAGTCGAGATAGTGCGGTAGCTCGACGCTGCAATGCCAGGCCAGGTGCTCCTGCAACTGGGGTTTGAGCCAGGCGCTCTGCTCGCTGGTCAGTGCCACATAGTCGCTGAGCTTCCATGGGATCAGCCAATCGAGGTTTCGATAGGCCAGGCCGACACGGCTGCACGCGCTCAGCAGCAGGGTGATGGCCAGTAGCAGGAGCAGAGACTTGCGCATGATCTGGGCTCGCGAGGGCAGAGTTGTTGAGACTAATACTCGGTACATTTGACGCAAGAGGGTGGAAATATTCGCTTAAGAGTTCGCCAGCAGACCATGATCGCCGGCAAGCCGGCTTCTACAGGAGGCGGCGGTCTTGATGTTTGTAGGAGCCCGCTTGCGGGCGATCCAATCAATGCCGGCCGTGGTACTCCCGCGGATAAAAAGAAACCGCCCCGAAGGGCGGTTCCGATGTCGCAAGTTACGCTTAGCCGCCAAGGTAGGCGTCGCGCACCTTGGGGTCGCTGAGCAGCTCTTCGCCGCTACCGCGCATGACGATATGGCCGTTCTCCAGCACGTAGCCGCGATCTGCCAGTTTTAGCGCCTGGTTGGCGTTCTGCTCGACCAGGAACACGGTCACGCCGTCTTTACGCAGTTGCTCGATGATGTCGAAGATCTGCTGGATGATGATCGGCGCCAGACCCAGCGACGGCTCGTCGAGCAGCAGCAGGTTGGGCTTGCTCATCAGCGCACGACCGATGGCGAGCATTTGCTGCTCGCCGCCACTCATGGTGCCGGCGCGCTGAGCGAAGCGTTCCTTCAGGCGCGGGAACAGGTGCAGGACCTTGTCCAGCTGCTCCTGATTGTCCGCCTTGTCACCGAAGAAACCGCCCATGGCCAGGTTTTCCTCGACGGTCAGGCGGGCGAACACGCGACGGCCTTCCGGCACGATGGCGATGCTCTTGCGCATGATCTCCGGGGTATCCATGCCCACCAGCTCTTCACCCAGGTAGCGGATGCTGCCACTGGTGGCGCGCGGGTTGCCGCACAGGGTCATCAGCAGGGTCGACTTGCCGGCACCGTTGGCGCCGATCAGGGTGACGATCTCGCCTTTCTGCACTTCGATGCTGACGTCGTGCAGGGCCTGGATCTTGCCGTAGAAGGTTGAGACGTTATTGAAGCTCAGCATGGATTACGCCTCCCCCAGATAGGCTTTGATCACGTCCGGGTTGTTGCGGATGTCGTCCGGCGTGCCGTCGGCCAGGGGAGTGCCCTGGTTGATCACGTAGATGTGGTCGGAAATGCTCATCACCAGCTTCATGTCGTGCTCGATCAGCAGTACGGTGACGTTATGTTCGTCGCGCAGCACGCCGATCAACTCTTTCAGGTCTTCCGTTTCGCGCGGGTTCAGACCTGCGGCTGGCTCGTCGAGCATGAGGATGCTCGGACGGGTCATCATGCAGCGGGCGATTTCCAGGCGACGTTGTTGACCGTAGGCGAGTGTGCCGGCTTCGCGATTGGCAAAGTCCACCAGGTTGACCTTCTCCAGCCAGTAGCCGGCAAAGTCCATGGCTTCACGTTCGCTGCGGCGAAAGCTTGGCGTCTTGAACAGGCCCGCCAGGTAGCTGGTGTTGAGGTGACGGTGCTGGGCGATCAGCAGGTTTTCCACCGCGGTCATGTCCTTGAACAGACGCACGTTCTGGAAGGTGCGCACCACGCCCTTGCGCGCGATCTTGTGCCCCGGCAGGCCTTCGATCGCTTCGCCGTTGAGACGGATGCTACCCGAGCTCGGCTGGTAGAAACCGGTCAGGCAGTTGAATACAGTGGTCTTGCCGGCGCCGTTCGGGCCGATCATCGAGACCACCTGCTTTTCCTTGACGTTCAGGCCCACCCCGTTGACGGCCAGCAGGCCGCCGAAACGCATGGACAGGCCGCTTACTTCGAGAATCGTGCGGCTCATCGCTTCAGCTCCAGGTGGGGACGTTGCATCGGCAGCAACCCTTGCGGGCGCCAGATCATCATGAAAATCATGACCAGGCCGAAGATCAGCATGCGGTACTCGCTCAGCTCACGCATCTCCTGCAGCATCACCATGACGATGGCAGCGAGGATCACGCCCAGCTGCGAGCCCATGCCGCCGAGCACGACGATGGCGAGGATCATCGCTGACTCGATGAAGGTGAACGACTCTGGCGTCACCAGACCCTGGCGCGCAGCGAAGAAGCTGCCGGCGAAACCGGCCAGGCTGGCGCCGATGGTAAAGGCCGAGAGCTTGATCACGGTGGGGTTCAGGCCCAGCGCGCGGCAGGCGATCTCGTCTTCACGCAGTGCTTCCCAGGCGCGGCCGATCGGCATGCGCAGCAGGCGGTTGACCAAAAACAGGGTCAGCAACACCAGCAGCAGGGCGATCAGGTAGAGGAAGATCACCTTGTACTGCGAGTTGTAGGCGATTTCGAAGTAGCCGTGGAAAGTCGGCATGTCGGCGGGTACACGGCGCTCGAAGGACAGACCGAACAGCGTCGGCTTGTTCTCGTTGGCGATGCTCAGGCCATTGGGGCCACCGGTCAGTTCGGTGAGGTTACGCAGCAGAATGCGGATGATCTCGCCGAAGCCCAGGGTCACGATAGCCAGGTAGTCGCCGCGTAGACGCAGCACCGGGAAGCCCAGGAGGAAGCCGAACAGCGCAGCCATCATGCCGGCCAGCGGCAGACAGAGCCAGAAGCCCAGACCGAAGTAGTGAGCCAGAATCGCGTAGCTGTAGGCGCCGACGGCGTAGAAGCCGACGTAGCCCAGATCGAGCAGGCCGGCGAGGCCGACCACGATGTTCAGGCCGAGGCCGAGCATCACGTAGATCAGGATCAGCGTGGCGATATCCACCGAACCCCGGCTGGCGAAGAACGGCCAAACCAGTGCCACCATGATCATCGCCAGAATGATCCAGCGCTGGGTGGAAGGCAGGGTGAGGAAGTTACCGATCTCACCGGAACCGCTGGGCAGTTTGGGCAGCTTGGCCCAGGCCGGGGTCAGCCGGTCGCGCAGCAATTGCCAGAGGAAAATCAGCGTGGCAGCGCCGCCGATACACCAGAGTTCGAAGGCGGTGGCGCCTTCCACGCGCAGGCTGATGCCGACGGTGGAGAGTTTCAGGCCCAGAACCGGGTAGGAAATGATCAGCACCAGCAGGGCGCTGAAAATCGCGGATTTGAGATTCTTGGTAATAGCGGTGCTCATACTTTTTCCACCTCAGGACGGCCGAGGATGCCGGTCGGGCGGAACAGCAGCACCAGCACCAGGAGGCTGAATGCCACGACGTCCTTGTATTGATCACCGAAGATATCGGCGCCGAATGCTTCGGCCACGCCCAGCAGCAGGCCGCCGAGCACCGCGCCAGGAATGCTGCCGATACCACCGAGTACCGCAGCGGTGAAGGCCTTGATACCGGCGAGGAAGCCCAGGTGCGGGTTGATCACGCCGTAGTTCATGCCCAGCAGTACGGAGGCGATGGCAGCCAGTGCCGCACCGATGACGAAGGTCAGGGCAATGATGTTGTTGGTATTGATACCGAGCAGGTTGGCCATCTTCAGGTCTTCGGCGCAGGCGCGGCAGGCGCGGCCCAGGCGAGAACGGGAGATGAACAGGGTCAGACCGATCATGGTGACGAAGGTGACGATGAAGATCAGCACCTGCATGTAGGACACCACCACGCCGTTGGCCGCGCTTTCACCGAGGATGAAATTGCCGGGCAGCAGGTTGGGAATGGCTTTGTCCTTGGAGTCTTGCGAAAGCAATATCGCGTTCTGCAAGAAGATCGACATCCCGATCGCGGAGATCAGCGGGATCAGACGGTTGCCGCCGCGCAGGGGGCGGTAGGCCACCCGTTCGATGCTGTAGCCGTAGGCGCTGGTGACGATCATGGTGGCGGCGAAGGCCGCGATCATCACGAAGGGCACTGCTTCCAGGCCGAACATGGCGAGGCCGGCGATAACGGTGAAGGCTACGTACGAGCCAATCATGTAAACCTCGCCGTGGGCGAAGTTGATCATGCCGATGATGCCGTAGACCATGGTGTAGCCGATGGCGATCAGGGCATAGGTACTGCCAATGGTCAGGCCATTGATCAGCTGTTGTAGGTAGTGATAAAGATCAGGCATTGCCTAACTCCTGGGCAGCGCGTAAAGCGGCGCTTGTGGCGCAGCGCGAGGCCGGAATTCTTCTAATAAACAAAGCCCACTGCTCGCGCAGTGGGCTTTGGCTCAGACAGGAAGCTTACTTGGCTTCGGACTTGGTGCCGTCCTGGTGCCACTCGTACACCACGAAGCTGAAGTCCTTCAGGTCGCCCTTCTCGTCGAAGCCCAGGGAACCAGTGGGGGTGTCGAAGCTGTTGGCGCGCAGCGCAGCCGCTACCTTGGCGGTATCGGTGTCGCCGGCTTTCTCGATGCCTTCGGCGATGACTTGAACGGCAGCGTAAGCCGGGAACACGAACGGACCGCTCGGGTCTTCGTTCTTGGCCTTGAAGGCCTCGACCAGCGCCTTGTTCTTCGGATCCTGGTCGAAGGACTTCGGCAGGGTGACCAGCAGGCCTTCGGAAGCCGGGCCAGCGATGGCCGAGATTTCCTTGTTACCCACGCCTTCCGGACCCATGAACTTGACGTTCAGGCCACGCTCTTTGGTCTGGCGCAGCAGCAGGCCCAGCTCCGGGTGGTAGCCGCCGTAGTAGACGAAGTCGACGCCTGCCTGGTTGAGCTTGGCGATCAGCGCGGAGAAGTCCTTGTCGCCGGCGTTGATGCCTTCGAACAGGGAAACCTTCACGCCTTTGCTTTCCAGGGTCTGCTTGACCGCGGTGGCGATACCTTCGCCGTACTGCTGCTTGTCGTGGATGACAGCAACGTTCTTCGGCTTGATGTGGTCGGCGATGAAGTTACCGGCGGTCGGGCCTTGCAGGCTGTCCAGACCGATGGTGCGGAAGACCAGCTCGTAGCCACGAGCGGTGATGTCCGGGCTGGTGGAAGCCGCGGTGATCATCAGGATGCCTTCATCTTCGTAGATGTCCGAAGCCGGCTGAGTGGAGCTGGAGCACAGGTGGCCAACCACGAACTTGACGCCGTCGTTGACGATTTTGTTGGCAACGGCAACGGCCTGCTTCGGATCGCAAGCGTCGTCGTAGACCACGCCTTCGAGCTGGGCACCGTTCACGCCGCCGGCCTTGTTGATCTGCTCGATGGCCATCTTGGCGCCGATGAATTGCATCTCACCGTATTGAGCAACAGCACCGGTCACCGGACCGGCCAGGCCGATCTTGATGTTGTCGGCCGCCATCGAATAGCTGGCCGCCCCCGCCAGTGCCATTGCAGCGAACAGCTTGGAAATCTGCTTAGTAGCCTTGTTCATGAGTGCTCCACTCTTGTGTTTTTCGTTGTTGTAGTTCTTGCGGCCGAAGCTGCAGAACCGGGTCAGTGACCCCGGTAATGCCTCCGGCAACTGTACCGGAACAGTGTAGAGCGCGGATTTGCGCCTTGAAAAGCCGGCAACTGGAGGCGAAACGTGGGGTTGTCGCTAAATTGCAAGGAATGTATAGAAAAACGGCGTGGCCTGGGTCGGCTGGCGAGCGTCGCGCGTTTGCCAGGGCAATTGCCGACGCTATCATTGCGCGCCTGCATTCAAAGCCATCGACACGGGACACACCATGACGGATCAATCTAGCACCCTCTATGCCAAGCTGCTCGGTGAGACAGCGCCGATTCGTTGGCAGGAACTGCAGCCGTTCTTCGCTCGCGGTGCGCTACTCTGGGTCGAGGGTGGCGAGGATCTGGTGGCGGTCGCGCAGGCCGTGGCCGAGAACGATCAGACTCGCGTTGCGCAATGGATGAACCAAGGCCTGTTGTGCAAGCTCGAAGACTCACGCGCCGAAGATCTGCTTTCGCGTGACCCGCAGTTGTGGGCAGTCGTGGTCGCCCCCTGGGTGTTGGTACAGGAACGAGCAGGGGATTCGACCCTGCACTGAAATGGCGCGCTGCTGGGCTGTGAGCAGCGAGCTAGACTCTTCGCATGCTCCCGGTAGGGAGCCCCTAGCAGCGCTATGGCAAAGGAGTGAGCCCCATGTTCGAACCTGGTCATCTGCATCGCAGCAACCCGCTCGGTCTGGGCGGGCAACCTGGTTACAGCATCGATTTCTACTATGAGGTGCGCAAGGACTCGCAAGAAGGGCCCATGCTGCATGGGCGCCTGGTGGGCGAGATAGAGGGCAGGGCATTCGAGGAAGTCTTCGAGATGCATCGCGATACTGCGTTCAACTTCGCCAGCGTGATCTCCCGCCTGGTGGCCAAGCATGGCCTGCCGCCCAATCACAGCCCGATCATGCGGGCGCATGCCGAATACGATGCGATCTTCGAGGACATTCGTGCCAAGCTGCACGCCAAGCCGGGCGAGGCGGTAGACCTCGATCATCTGGAACGTGATGGTCTGACGTGACCCTGGCTGTTCGAGGACGAAAAAAAACCGGATGCTGAGATCCGGTTTTTTCATTTTCGGGGGCGTGTTTCAGGCTGCGACGAAACCTGCAGGGTAGGCCAGCGAGGCTTGGCTGCTTTGCACTTCGGCGATGGTTTCGCGTACGACCTGCTTGGCCAGGCAAGCGCACTTGCCACACTGGCTGGCGATGCCGAGCGTGCCGCGTACTTCACGATAGCTGCAGCAGCCCTCGTAGACCGCATCGCGGATTTGAGTATCGGTGACACCTTCACAGAGGCAGACGTACATAAGCAAGGCTCGTCTTGGTGGTTCTGTTCGATGGGTCGGATACTAATGTTAATGAGAATGCTTGTCAAAGATCTATTGCGAATGCTCGCAGTGTCTGACGAACGGTTTTCGGCCGTTGGCCAGACATTAAAAAACCGGCCTAGGCCGGTTTTTTAATGTACGCGAGAGATTGCGTGTTACTGATCGAACTCGTCCCAGCCGCCCATTTCCTTCCAGCGATTGACGATGCCGCAGAACAGCTCAGCGGTTTTCTCGGTGTCGTAGCGCGCCGAGTGCGCTTCCTTGCCGTCGAACTCGATACCGGCCGTCTGGCAGGCTTTGGCCAGCACGGTCTGGCCATAAGCGAGACCGGCGAGGGTCGCGGTGTCGAAGCTGGAGAACGGGTGGAAGGGATTGCGCTTGATGCCGCAACGCGCCACCGCGGCATTGAGGAAACCGAGGTCGAAGCTGCTGTTATGGCCGACCAGGATGGCGCGCTTGCAGCCGGCCGATTTTATCGACTTGCGCAGGCCCTTGAAGATTTCCCCCAGCGCGTGCTCCTCGCTGACGGCCATGCGCAGCGGATGGTCGAGCTTGATGCCGGTGAACTCCAGCGCAGCTTGTTCGATATTGGCGCCTTCGAACGGTTCGATGCGGAAGAAGTGGGTGTGATCCGGATACAGAAAGCCGCTCTCGTCCATGGCGATGGTGGTCGCGGCGATTTCCAGCAGGGCATCGGTGGCGCAGTTGAAACCGCCGGTCTCCACATCCACCACAACCGGCAGATAACCGCGAAAGCGCGCTGCCATGGGCGTGCGCGGGCCGGACGGCAGGCTCGGCTCGAGTTCGTCGTCGTAGTTGTCTTCGCTCACGCCTGAGCCTCCAGCAATTTCCAGCGCAGGGTTTCACCAGCGCGCAGCGGTACTACGCTGTTGTCGCCCAGCGGCAGGGTGGCCGGTACGGTCCACTCTTCGCGCACCAGGGTGATGCTGTCGCTGTTGCGCGGCATGCCGTAGAAGTCCGGGCCGTGGAAGCTGGCGAAGGCTTCCAGCTTGTCCAGCGCGTTGCGCTGTTCGAAGGCTTCGGCATACAGCTCGATGGCCGCATAGGCGGTGTAGCAGCCGGCGCAGCCGCAGGCGGCTTCCTTGGCGTGCTTGACGTGCGGTGCCGAGTCGGTGCCGAGGAAGAATTTGACGTTGCCGCTGGTGGCGGCGTCGAGCAGGGCTTCCTGGTGCACGTTGCGCTTGAGGATCGGCAGGCAATAGAAGTGCGGACGAATGCCGCCGACCAGCATGTGGTTGCGGTTGTACAGCAGGTGATGCGCGGTGATGGTGGCGCCGACGTTGGCCGAGGTGGCCTCGACGAACTGCACCGCGTCGCGGGTAGTGATGTGCTCGAACACTACCTTCAGTGTCGGGAAACGCTCGACTACACGGGTCAGGTGCTCATCAATGAAGGCTTTCTCACGGTCGAACACGTCGATCTCGGCGCGGGTCACTTCGCCATGCACCAGCAGCAGCATGCCGACTTCGGCCATGGCTTCCAGCGCCGGGAAGATCTTGTCGATGCTGGTGACGCCCGAGTCGGAGTTGGTGGTGGCGCCGGCCGGATAGAGCTTGGCGGCATGCATGAAACCGCTGGCCTTGGCCGCACGCACGTCCTCGGGGCTGGTGTTGTCGGTGAGGTAGAGCACCATCAGCGGCTCGAAGCGGCTGCCAGCTGGGCGTGCAGCGAGAATACGCTGACGATAGGCATCGGCCTCGGCGGCATTGCGTACCGGCGGTACCAGGTTGGGCATGATGATGGCGCGGCCGAAAGTGCGCGCGGCATCGCCGACGGTGTGTGGCAGCACCGCGCCGTCGCGCAGGTGAATGTGCCAGTCATCGGGACGCAGGAGAGTCAGGCGGTCGGACATGGAGGCTTCCAGGCGGGTAAAACGTGGCCGCATGGTAACTGAAAAGCGCCTGTTCGCGCTCGCGCCGACGCGACAATCGCACGCCGGGTGTCAAGTTTCCGCGCGCCTGACCGATACTCCGTGAGAATGCCGTGAACCGCCGTGGAGTCGACCGTGCGTGCGCCCAATTTCCTTCTGATCAGCCTGCTGGCTGGCATGCCCTTGTGCCTGCCAGCGCATGCCATCAGTTTCCAGACGCGGCTGGAAAAGGTGGAGTGGACGGTCGAGGGCGATCAGTTCGAATGTCGCCTGAGTCAGCCGATCAGTAATTTCGGCAGTGGTGAGTTCGTGCGCCGTGCTGGCGAGCAGGTCACTTTTCGTCTCAAGGCGCGTGAGCGCTGGATGGGCGTGGGGTCGGCGACCTTGCTCGCTGCAGCAGCGCCCTGGCAGCCAGGACGCGGCGATATCAACCTCGGAGTGGTCAGCGTCGGTAATGGCGAGGTGCCCTTCAACAGCTCGCAGGAGCAGGGCTCACGCCTGCTAACCGGCTTGCTCGAAGGGCGCAGCCCGGTGGTGCGTCATCGCACGCTCAATGGTGGCGATAACCTGGAAGTGCGGCTGCTGCCGGTCAAGTTTCACAAGGCCTATGATGATTACCAGGCCTGTACCGCCAAGCTGCTACCGGTCAATTTTGATCAGATTCGCCAGGCGCAGATTGGCTTTCCCGGTGGCGGCATCGATCTCGATCCGATGGCCAAGGCCAAGCTCGATATCATCCTCGACTTCGTCAAGGCCGACCCCACCATCAACAGCTTCCAGATCGACGGCCATGCCGACAACAGCGGCAATCGCCTGACCAACCGTGACCTGTCACGCCGCCGCGCGCTGGCCGTGCAGGAGTATCTGGTGGCCGGCGGCATACCGGTCGAGCAGATCACCATGCGCTTTCACGGCGAGCGCTACCCGCTGGTGCCGAACAACAACGAAGCCAATCGCGCCAAGAATCGCCGTGCGACCCTGCGCCTGGATCGTATGCCCGCGTCGGACGCCCCGGTACAGAGCGCACCGCAGACCGCTCCACCGAGCCCCCCGGTTGACCCGGCCGGAAGTACGCCTTCCTAGAAAAAAGCCGATTCTTCCCGTCGCTTCGTCATCACAAGCTGTCGCGCCCCTGTAAATTGAGGCGCGAGGCCAGTAGAATCACGGGTTTTACCGTACAACCCGTGGAGTGATGGCATGGCGGACGTCAAAAAGGTAGTTCTGGCCTATTCCGGTGGCCTGGACACCTCGGTGATCCTCAAGTGGCTGCAAGATACCTATAACTGTGAAGTGGTGACCTTCACCGCCGATCTCGGCCAAGGTGAAGAGGTCGAGCCGGCCCGCGCCAAGGCTCAGGCAATGGGCGTCAAGGAAATCTACATCGACGACCTGCGCGAAGAGTTCGTTCGCGATTTCGTCTACCCGATGTTCCGCGCCAACACCGTCTACGAAGGCGAGTACCTGCTGGGTACTTCCATCGCCCGTCCGCTGATCGCCAAGCGCCTGATCGAAATCGCCAACGAGACCGGCGCCGACGCCATCTCCCACGGTGCTACCGGCAAGGGCAACGACCAGGTGCGTTTCGAACTGGGCGCTTATGCGCTGAAGCCGGGTGTGAAAGTCATCGCCCCGTGGCGCGAGTGGGACCTGCTGTCGCGCGAGAAGCTGATGGACTACGCCGAGAAGCACGCCATCCCGATCGAGCGCCACGGCAAGAAGAAGTCGCCGTACTCCATGGATGCCAACCTGCTGCACATCTCCTATGAAGGTGGTGTGCTGGAAGACACCTGGACCGAGCACGAAGAAGATATGTGGAAATGGACTGTCTCTCCTGAGGCAGCACCAGACGCACCGACTTATATCGAGCTGACCTACCGCGCCGGTGACATCGTCGCCATCGACGGCAAGGAGTTGAGCCCCGCGACCGTACTGGCTGAACTGAACCGTATCGGCGGCGAGAACGGCATCGGCCGTCTGGACATCGTCGAGAACCGCTTCGTCGGCATGAAGTCCCGTGGCTGCTACGAGACCCCCGGCGGCACCATCATGCTCAAGGCCCACCGCGCCATCGAGTCGATCACCCTCGACCGCGAAGTGGCTCACCTGAAAGACGAGCTGATGCCGAAATACGCCAGCCTGATCTACAACGGTTTCTGGTGGAGCCCGGAGCGTCTGATGCTGCAACAGATGATCGACGCCTCCCAGGCCAACGTGAACGGCGTGGTCCGCCTGAAGCTGTACAAGGGCAACGTCATCGTCACCGGCCGCAAGTCCGACGATTCGCTGTTCGATGCCAACATCGCGACCTTCGAGGAAGATGGCGGCGCCTACAACCAGCAGGACGCGGCAGGCTTCATCAAGCTCAACGCTCTGCGTATGCGTATTGCTGCAGGCAAGGGTCGCAAGCTGGTCTAACAGGCTGCTGAAAAACTACCTGCGTTGGCAATGCTGCGTTAAAAACGGCCTCAAAATGCTCATTTACAGCTCGTAAACGGCGCTTTTTCGGCCGTTTTTGCCTTGTCTTGCCTGCCTCGCCTACGTTTTTCAACGGCCTGCTAAGCTGAGCCACCTGCGCCACAAGAACCCCGGCCATGTGCCGGGGTTCTGCTTTTTACGGGAGTGAATCTGATGAGACTGCTGCACACCATGCTGCGCGTCGGCGATCTGGACAAGTCCATTGCCTTCTACACCGAAGTGCTGGGCATGACTTTGCTGCGCCGTAAGGACTACCCGGATGGGCAGTTCACCCTGGCCTTCGTCGGCTACGGCGACGAGGCGCACAACAGCGTGATCGAGCTGACTCACAACTGGGGCGTCGAGCACTACGAGCTCGGCACCGGCTACGGCCATATCGCTCTGGAAGTCGAGGATGTCTACAAGGCCTGCGAGGATATTCGCGGCCGTGGCGGCAAGATCACCCGTGAGCCGGGCCCGATGAAGCACGGCACGAGTATCCTGGCCTTCGTCGAGGACCCGGACGGTTACAAGATCGAACTGCTTTCACCGTCTCGCCGCGTCTGATCGAGACATACGAAAAGCCCCGCAATCAGCGGGGCTTCTTCTGTGCAGCTCGATACTCAGATATCGAAATCGTATTCGGCCAGCTGTTTGTGCAGGCGACGCTCTTCGAGGAAGTTGTCGATGATGCGACGCTTGGTCAGGTTGGTCTTGGCGACTTCCACCGCAGGCTCGGTATCGTCCGATTCTTCCGCGACAAAGTCTTCGTCCAGTTCGAGGTCTTCTTTGTCAGTGCTCATCTATTCCACTCCAGGCCAGTGACTGGGGCCATTTGCGCACCTTATAGCGACAAAAATTGAGCGGGTAAAAAAGATTTTTTCAATCAGGAGATCGCCAGATTCTATGGTCGATCAATCGTCGGAGGTTTTCGCCTTGTACTCGCACAGGTCTTCGATGCGGCAGGCGCCACAACGCGGTTTGCGCGCGGTGCAGACGTAGCGCCCGTGCAGGATCAACCAATGGTGGGCGTCGAGCAGGTAATCCTTGGGCACGAACTTGAGCAGCTTCTTTTCTACCTCGACCACGTTCTTGCCTGGCGCGATACCAGTGCGGTTGCTGACGCGGAAAATATGCGTGTCCACGGCCATAGCCAACTGGCGAAACGCCGTGTTGAGTACCACGTTGGCGGTCTTGCGGCCGACGCCGGGCAGGGCTTCGAGGTCTTCGCGGTTGTCCGGCACCACACTGCCGTGCTTCTCGATAAGGAGGCGGCAGGCCTCGATGACGTTCTTCGCCTTGCTGTTGTACAGGCCGATGGTCTTGATGTACTCGGAAAGACCCTCGACGCCCAGGGCGTAGATCGCCTCCGGCGTGTTGGCCACGGGAAACAGCTTGGCCGTGGCCTTGTTGACACTGACGTCGGTGGCCTGGGCCGAAAGCGTTACCGCCACCAGCAGCTCGAAGGGGGTGCTGTAGGCCAGCTCGGTTTTCGGCTCGGGGTTGTCTTCGTGCAGGCGACGGAAGATTTCCTGGCGTTTGGCTGCGTTCATTCTATGACTCCGGTAACGCGAACGCGGCGGCTTTGGGCAGGCTGCTCGGGCGCGGCGGCCTTGGCTCGTTCGGCGGCGATCTGGTCGATGCGGTTCTTGCCGGCGATCAGCAGGCCTAGAACGATGAACGCGCCCGGTGGCAGGATGGCCAGCAGGAAGCCGCGGTAATCGTGCACCAGGGTGAGTTTCCAGTCGGCGGCAATCGGGCCGAACAGCAGGTGCATGTTGGCGAACAGTGCGCCAGTGCCAAGCAGCTCACGGATGGCGCCGATCAGCACCAGCACGGTGCCGAAGCCCAGGCCCATCATCAGGCCGTCGTAGGCGGCGCGGGCCGGATCGTGCTTGGCAGCGAAGCCGTCGGCGCGGCCGAGGATCACGCAGTTGGTGGTAATCAGCGGGATGAAGATGCCGAGGATCTGGTACAGCTCGTAGGTATAGGCCTGCATCAGCAGTTCGATGCAGGTGGTCAGCGCGGCGATGATCATGACGAAGGCCGGTAGACGCACAGCGGTGTTGACCACGCCGCGTACCAGCGACACGGCGGTGTTCGAACACACCAGCACCACCGCACTGGCCAGGGCCAGGCCCAAGGCGTTGACCGTGGAGTTGCTCACCCCAAGCAGCGGGCAGAGGCCGAGTAGTTGTACCAGCGCCGGGTTGTTCTTCCACAAGCCGTTGAGGGTGATTTCGCGGTAGCTGGTCATTGCTCGTCCTCCACCTGGCCCAGCAACTGGGCGCGGTGCGTATCGAAGTAGCGCAGGGCGCCGTGCACTGCCTTGACCACGGCGCGCGGGGTGATGGTGGCGCCGGCGAACTGGTCGAAGTCGCCACGATCCTTTTTCACCGCCCAGCGCTCTTCGCCAGGGTCGTTCAGGGATTTGCCCTCGAAGCTGCGTACCCAGTCGCTCTTGGCCAGTTCGATCTTGTCCCCCAGTCCAGGCGTTTCCTTATGGCTGAGCACGCGTACGCCAGCCAGGCGGCCATCGGCGAAGATGCCCACCAGCAGGTGGATGGCGCCGCTGTAGCCGTCCGGTGCGGTCACCGGCAGGATCAGTGCGCTGGGTTGGCCGTCCTTGAGCGCTAGGTAGGCCGACTGCGGGCTGCGATGGCCCAGCTCGGGAACGTTGAGCTCGATGCGGTTATCCAGCAGGTGATTGTCGTAGCTGCCGGCCGGCAGGATTTCCGCCAGGGCACGCACCTGCGCTTCACGCTCGGCATTGGCGATGCGCTCGGCGGTGCCCTGTTGCAGCAGGGCGACGGTGCCGACGGTGCCGATGGCGAACAGGCCAAGCACTAGGGCGTTTTTCAGCATCGAGCGGCTGATTTCCGGCAGCATGCTCATTCTCCCAGCTTGAAGCCGCTATTGGGCTTGCGGTGGCCGTAGCTGCGTGGCCGGGTGTAGTAGTCGATGGTCGGCGCCGCCAGGTTCATCAGCAGCACGGCGAATGCCACCGCATCCGGGTAGCCGCCCCAGGTGCGGATCACGTAGACCAGCACGCCGACGCCGATGCCGAACACCAGGCGTCCGCGATTGCTGGTAGCGCCGGATACCGGGTCGGTGACGATGAAGAAGGCGCCGAGCATGGTGGCGCCTGTGAGCAGGTGGAACAGCGGCGAGCCGTTGGAATCCGAGCCGCTGCCGTTCCAGAACAGCAGGCTCATGATGAACAGCGCGGCAAGCATGCCCACTGGCGCATGCCAGGTGATCAGGCGTTTATGCAGCAGATACAGGCCGCCGGCTAGGAAGGCCAGATTGACTACCTCGCTGCCGGCACCGCCGAAATGGCCGAAGGCCGGGTTGCTGGCGTGCAGCTCGTCGATGGTCAGGCTCTTGTTCACCTTCAGCGCGTCCAGCGCGGTGGCCTGGGCCCAGCCGTCCGGGAGGTTGGCGATACCGAGGATATGCTGGATGCCATCCAGCGCGGCGACACCATGCGGCGCGGGCCAACTGGTCATGTCGACGGGGAAGGAGATCAGCACCACCACGTAGCCGACCATGGCCGGGTTGAACGGGTTCTGTCCGAGGCCACCATAGAGCTGTTTGCCGAAGCCGATGGCGAAACCGCAGGCGATCAGCGTCAGCCACCAGGGCGAGTAGGGCGGCAGGGCCAAGGCCAGCAGCACGGCGGTGACCAGGGCGCTGTAGTCCTTGAGGAAGAACGCGATCGGGCGTTTGCGTGCAGCCAGCAATGCAGCCTCGAAACCCAGGGCGCAGAGGCTGGCCCAGACCAGATTGAACAGGTTGCCGGCGCCGAACAGCCAGGTCAGGGCGAGAATGCCCGGCACGGTGGCCAGCAGCACCTGCAGCATGACCTGCTGGGTACGGTTGCTGCCCGTGGCGTGGGGCGATGTGATGCGGGGCAGGGCCATCGGCGCTCCGGTCGTTACTGTCGCGGCGCCTTGTTGGGCGCGGTTCCCGGATTGCCTCCGGGCTACGGTTGTCTGTGCCGCCCGGGGGCTCCGGCGCGACGGGGTATCTTTTGTAGCCCGGATGCAATCCGGGGCGGCTGTCAGGGTTGGTATTCGGCCAGCTTGCGTTCTGCTTCGCTCAAGCGTGTGCGCGCCTGCTCCAGTGCATCGGCAGTGGTGTTGTCGTCACGTTCCAGCTTGCGCAGGTCTGATCGGGCGAAGGCCACTTCGGTTTTAAAGGCTTTCAGATCAGCATCCACGCCGGGGCGTTCGGTGCGCACCAGATCCGGTGCCGGTTTGCCCGAGGCCGCTTCTGCGGCGTGCAGCGCTTGTTCAGCGGCGGCCAGGGCATCGCGCAGCGGTTGCAGCGCGGTGTCGTCGCTGCCGGCCTTTTCTGCCTTCTTCAGTTCGGCGCGTTTCATCGCCAGTTCGATCTTGGCTCTTTTCAGCGCATCGTCGCCGGCGGGTTTGGCGGCTGGTGCCGGCGCCTGGCTCTGCAACTCGGCCAGGGCTTTCTCGGCGGCTTCGAGCTGCTGGCGTACACGGGCGACTTCGGCCTGCTGCTCGTCGTCCGGGTTCTCGATTTTTTCCAGCTTGCGCAATTGTGCCTTGAGCATGGCGGCGTCGATCTTGGCTTTCTTCAGCGCTTCGTCGCCAGCGGGTTTGGCAGCGGCTGTGGGCTTCTGGCTGTCCAACTCGGCCAGGGCCTTCTCGGCGGCTTCCAGTTGCTGGCGCACGCGGGCGATCTCGGCCTGTTGTTCGTCGTCCGGAGTTTCTATCTTCTCCAGCTTGCGCAGTTGCGCCTTGAGCATGGCGGCTTCGATCTTGGCCTTTTTCAGCGCGTCGTCACCGGCCGGTTTGGGCGCCGGGGCTGGTGCTGCTGCCTGGGCATTGGCCAGCGCTTTTTGCGCGGCTTCGGCTGCTGCACGCAGCTCAGTAACCTGCGCCTGCAGTTCGGGCGTGTCGTGGGCGGCCAGCTGTTTCTCTGCCTTCTTCAACGCGACCTGGGCCATGCTGGCTTCGATCTTGAGTTTCTTCAGCGCTTCATCGGCCGGCGCCGCTGCGGCAGCAGGCGGGGCTTCGGCTTGTGCTGCCTTGGCGCGGGCGGCTTTCTCGGCGCGGGCCTTGCGCTCGGCTTCCTTCTGCTCCTCGGCGCGGCGCAGGCGTTCCTGACGTTGCTCGAAGCGCTGTTTGGAGTGTTCGGCCTTGAGTTGCTTCTGTTCCAGCTCGCGAATTTCCGCCTTGGCTGCGCGGTAGTACTGCACCAGTGGGATGCTCGACGGGCAGACGTAGGCGCAGGCGCCGCACTCGATGCAGTCGAACAGATTGTGCGCCTTGAGCTGCTCGTGTTCCTGGCCCAGGGCGAAGAAGTGCAGTTGTTGAGGCAGCAGGCTGGCCGGGCAAGCCTCGGCGCATTCGCCGCAGCGGATACAGGGCATGGCCGGCGGTGGTGGCGGCAGTTCGGCGGCGGTGCTGGCCAGCAGGCAGTTGCTGGTCTTGATCAGGGGCACGTCCAGCGATGGCAGGGTAAAGCCCATCATCGGCCCGCCCATGATCAGGCGATTGATCTTGCTCGGGTCGAGCCCGGCGAACGCCAGCAGCTCGCCCACCGGCGTGCCGATCAGCGCCTCGACATTGCCGGGGCGCACCAGCGCTTCGCCGGTGAGGGTGGTGATACGCGAGATCAACGGTTTGCCCAGCAGTACGGCGTCGTGGATGGCCACGCAGGTGCCGACGTTCTGGCAAAGGATGCCGATATCGGCGGGCAGGCCGCCGCTGGGCACCTCGACGCCGGTGAGAATCTGGATCAGTTGTTTCTCGCCGCCGGACGGGTACTTGGTCGGGAACACTCGCACTTGGTAGTCGCGGCCGATGCAGGCAGCGCGTACGGCGGCGATGGCCTCGGGCTTGTTGTCTTCGATGCCGATCAGCACCTGCTGTGGCTGGATCAGATGGGCCAGTACCTCGATACCGGCGACCAGCTCGACGGCACGTTCGCGCATCAGCACGTCATCGGCGGTGATGTAGGGTTCACATTCGGTGCCGTTGATGATCAGTGTGTGGATCTTCTGCGTCGGCCTTGCAGTGAGTTTGACCGCCGTGGGGAAGCCGGCGCCGCCCAGGCCGTTGATGCCGGCCTCGCGGATCAGCGTCAGCAGTTCGGCTGGCTCAAGGCTGCGGTAGTCGGCTGGCGGCGTCAGCTCGATCCACTCGTCCAGGCCATCGCTGTCGATGACGATGGCCGGCGCCAGCATGCCGGAAGCATGCGGATAAGGCTGCTCACCGATAAAGGCGATGCTGCCGGAAGTCGGTGCATGCAACGGCACACTGACGAAGCCATTGGCATTGGCGATCTTCTCGCCCTTGCGCACGCGCTGGCCGACCGCCACGCAGGGTTCGGCGGCAGCGCCGATATGCTGACCAAGCGGCAACACCAGGCGCTTGGGCAATGGCGCTTGCTGGATCGATGTGCGGTTGGACAGCTCCTTGCGCTCGGCGGGATGGATGCCGCCGGGGATATCCCAGAACTTTTCCTGCACGGTCATGCCGCCTGCTCCCGGTCACTGGCGATCAACTGGCCGGGTGCCAGCGGCTTGTCCCATTTCCAGCTTTGCACGGTGCTGCCAACTTCGATCATGTCGATGCAGTCCACCGGGCAGGGCTCGACGCACAGGTCGCAGCCGGTGCACTCGCTGACGATCACCGTATGCATCTGCCGCGCCGCGCCGACGATGGCATCCACCGGGCAGGCCTGGATGCACTTGGTGCAGCCAATGCACTCTGCTTCGCGGATAAACGCGACCATCTGCGGCTTTTCGCCTTCCACCGCGTCCAGTGGTTCCGCCTCGACGTCGAGCAGATCGGCCAGGGCGGCGATGGTGGCTTCGCCGCCGGGTGGGCATTTGTTGATCTTGTCGCCGCCGGCAATGGCTTCTGCGTAGGGTTTGCAACCGGGATAGCCGCACTGGCCGCACTGGGTCTGCGGCAGCAGAGCGTTGATCTGCTCGGCGATGGGGTCGCCCTCGACCTTGAAGCGCACCGCGGCAAAACCGAGGATGGCGCCCGCGATCAGGCACAGCGCGAGCAGGGCGAGAACGGCGACCAGAACCAGGCTCATAGCTTGATCAGCCCGGAGAAGCCCATGAACGCTAGCGACATCAACCCGGCGGTAATCATGCCGATAGCCGCGCCCTGGAAGGACTTCGGCACGTCGGCGATGGCGATACGCTCACGCATGGCGGCGAACAGTACCAGCACCAGGGAGAAACCCAGGCCGGCGGCGAAGCCGTTGACGGTGGCGGTGATGAAGGTGAACTCGGCCTTGTTGGCGTTGAGCAGGGCGACGCCAAGAACGATGCAGTTGGTGGTGATCAGCGGTAGGAAAATGCCCAGGACGCGATAGAGCAGTGGGCTGGTCTTGTTCACCACCATCTCGGTGAATTGCACCACCACGGCGATCACCAGGATGAAGCTGATGGTGCGCAGGAATTCCAGGTCCAGCGGTTTGAGCACGTACTGCTGCACCAGGTAGCTGCACATGGCCGCCAGGGTGAGCACGAAGGTGGTGGCCAGGGAGAGGCCGATCGCGGTTTCGATCTTCTTCGACACGCCCATGAACGGGCACAGGCCGAGGAACTGCACCAGCACGAAATTGTTGACCAGGATGGCGCTGACCATGATCAGGACGAGTTCGGTCATCGGATTGCCGTCGAGTGCGCAAAGGCCATAGGAAAAGGGCGCCTATTATCGGGAAGCCGCCCCGGCCATACAAGCCGGATGCGGCGAATTGCCTGCCCTCGGCGACCTCGCGTCACATGCAGTATGGCTCTTTTCAGCGGCTGGTGAGGCGCCGCCACAGCTTGCGCAAACCCAGTGCCACAGGGAACAGCACAATCAGGAAAGGCAGGCTGTAGCCGATGAACTCGATCAGGTTGGCGGTGCCTTCGGCGAGGTTGTCCGTCAGGCGCGAGAAGGCGTCGCCGATGCGGCCCAAAGGCGAGCTTTCGTAGGGGCTGCTGAAGTTCAGGGTCAGCAGGTTGGTATCCAGGCGGCGCTGCTGTTGGGCGGCTTCCTGCGCCAGTGCCTGCAGTTGCACTTCCAGGGCGGCCTGCTCACGGGCCAGGGCCAGCAGGTCGGCGACGGCCAGACCATCGCGCTTCTCGAATTGCTGCAGGGTCTGCTGCTGGCGTAATAGTTGCTCATTCTGGCGGCGGTTGTCGGCAACGGCCAGGGCCAGGTCTTCGGCGCGGGTGGTACGGCTGGTCAGCTCACCGCCCTCGCTGGCCAGTGCGGTAATGGCCTCGACACCATCCGGCGCGATACGCAGGGTCAGCTCGCCACGTGGCGCACGGCCGCTGCTCTGCTGCGCGGCGATCAGACTGCAGGCGCCGAAACGCTCGGCCATGCAGGCTTCGCGGGTGGCTGCGATCCGCTCGCTGATCTGCTCTGCAGCCAGCTCGATGCCTACGTGGTGTTCATAGGCCAGGTAGCTACCGGCCTTGTTGCGCTCACCCTGCAGGGCACCGCCGAGCGGTGTGCCTGATTGATCGGAGCAACCCGCCAGAATCAGCAGAAGGGGGACGACCATCCATGGTTTCATCATTGCCTCCTGGCGCTGGAGTTACTTGACGCGCTGGCCTGGCTTGGCGCCGCTATCCGGGCTGAGCAGGTAGATTTCCTCACCGCCGGGGCCGGCGGCCAGCACCATGCCTTCGCTGATGCCGAACTTCATCTTGCGCGGCGCCAGGTTGGCGACGTACAGGGTCAGGCGGCCTTCCAGCTTGCTCGGGTCCGGGTAGGCGGACTTGATGCCGGAGAACACATTGCGCTTTTCGTCGCCGATATCCAGCGACAGGCGCAGCAGCTTGTCGGCGCCTTCTACGAATTCGCATTTTTCGATCAGGGCGATGCGCAGGTCGACGGCAGCGAAGGCGTCGAAATTGATCTCGGCAGCCAGCGGGTCCTTGCTCAGTTCGCCATTGCCTTGTGGTTTGGGCGCTTCGGCGGCGAGGTCTTCCTTGGAGGCTTCGATCATGGCTTCGATTTTCGGTTGCTCGATGCGGGTCAGCAGCGGGTTGAACGGATTCAGCTGGTGGTTGGCCAGCGGCAGCGCCAGGTCGGCCCAGGACTGAGGCTTCACATTGAGGAAGGCTTCTGCCTCGGCGGCCAGCTTCGGCAGCACCGGCTTGAGCATGATCACCAGTTGGCGGAACAGGTTGATACCCAGCGCGCAGATCTGCTGTACCTCGGCTTGCTTGCCTTCGACCTTGTTCAGTGCCCAGGGCGCCTTGTCGGCGATCCAGGCGTTGGCGCGGTCGGCCAGCGCCATGATTTCGCGCATGGCACGGGAAAAATCACGCGCCTCGTAGGCATCGGCGATGCTCGGCGCGGCGGCCTGGAAGGCATCCCACAGTTCGGGTTCCGGGTTGGCGGCGACCAGCAGGCCGGCATTGCCCTTGTGGATGAAACCGGCGCAACGGCTGGCGATGTTGACCACCTTGCCGACCAGGTCCGAGTTGACCTTCTGCACGAAGTCCTCGAGGTTCAGATCGAGGTCGTCCACGCCACGGCTCAGCTTGGAGGCGTAGTAGTAGCGCAGGTATTCCGGGTTCAGGTGGTCCAGATAGGTGCGCGCCTTGATGAAGGTGCCGCGCGACTTGGACATTTTCTGGCCGTTGACCGTCAGGTAGCCGTGCACGTTGACCGCGGTGGGCTTACGGTAGCCGGCGCCTTCGAGCATGGCCGGCCAGAACAGGGCGTGGAAGTTGACGATGTCCTTGCCGATGAAGTGATACAGCTCGGCGGTCGAGTCCTTGCCCCAGAACGCGTCGAAGTCCAGTTCCGGGCGTTTGCTGCAGAGGTTCTTGAAGCTGGCCATGTAGCCGATCGGCGCGTCCAGCCAGACGTAGAAGTACTTGCCCGGCTCGTCCGGAATCTCGAAGCCGAAGTAGGGCGCATCGCGGGAGATGTCCCACTCCTGCAGGCCGCCATCGAGCCACTCGGCGATCTTGTTGGCCACCGCTTCCTGCAGCGCGCCGGAGCGCGTCCACTGCTTGAGCATGGCTTCGAAGTCCGGCAGCTTGAAGAAGAAGTGCTGCGACTCCTTGAGCACCGGCACCGCGCCGGAGATTGCCGAGCGCGGGTTCTTCAACTCGGTTGGCGAGTAAGTGGCACCGCATTTCTCGCAGTTGTCGCCGTACTGGTCCTCGGTACCGCATTTCGGGCAGGTGCCCTTGATGAAGCGGTCGGCGAGGAACATGCCTTTCTCTGGGTCGAAATACTGGGTCACGGCGCGGGTGGCGATATGCCCCTTGTCGCGCAGCGCCAGGTAGATGGCCGCCGACAGCTCGCGGTTCTCGTCGGAGTGGGTCGAGTGGTAATTGTCGAAGTCCACACCGAAGTCGGCGAAGTCGGCCATGTGCTCGGCACGTACACCATCGATCAACTGCTCGGATGTGATGCCTTCCTTTTCTGCGCGCAGCATGATGGCCGAACCGTGTGCGTCGTCCGCGCACACATAGATGGCCTGGTTGCCACGCAGCTTCTGGTAGCGCACCCACATGTCGGTCTGCACGTACTCGAGCATGTGGCCGAGGTGGATCGAACCGTTGGCGTAGGGGAGGGCGCTGGTAACGAGAATCTTGCGGGCTTCGGTCATGGTGATCGGCTGCACTGGTAAAACGAGGGAAGTCGGCAACTATAAAGCAGCGGCAGGCTGCAAGCCACCTGCTGCAGGCAAGCATGCTCGATGTGCCGCGCATGGTGCGGTGCTGCTGCTATGATGCCGGCCTGTTTTTCCGCTGCCTTCTGGAGTTCATGCATGAGTGCCGTCACCCGCGAAGCGGTCGAAGCCTGTCTGCGTCAGTTCACCGACCCCCATCTCGATCAGGACCCGGTCAGCGCCGGTTGCCTGCGTGAGATCGACATCCAGAGCGCGCGTGTTTCCGTACGTCTGGAGCTGGGCTATGCAGCTGGTTTGTTCAAGAACGGTTGGGCGCAGATGCTGCAGATGGCGCTGGAAAATCTCGATGCAGTCGAGAGCGCGCGGGTGCAGGTCGACTGCGTAATCGACTCGCACCAGGGCCAGGCGCAGGTGCCGGCCCTGGCTGGTGTGAAGAACGTGATTGCCGTGGCCTCGGGCAAGGGCGGGGTGGGCAAGTCCACCACCGCTGCCAACCTGGCGTTGGCGCTGGCGCGTGAAGGCGCGCGGGTCGGCATTCTGGATGCCGATATCTACGGCCCCAGCCAGGGCATCATGTTCGGCATCGCCGAAGGCACGCGCCCGCAGGTCAAGGATCAGAAGTGGTTCGTGCCGCTCGAAGCTCATGGCGTGCAGGTGATGTCCATGGCCTTTCTCACCGACGACAACACGCCTATGGTCTGGCGCGGGCCGATGGTCAGTGGCGCTTTGCTGCAGTTGATCACCCAGACCGCCTGGAACGATCTCGATTACCTGGTGGTGGACATGCCGCCGGGCACCGGCGATATCCAGCTGACCCTGGCGCAGAAGGTGCCGGTGGCTGGCAGCGTGATCGTCACCACGCCTCAGGACCTGGCGCTGCTCGATGCCAAGAAAGGCGTGGAAATGTTCCGCAAGGTGCACATCCCGGTGTTGGGCGTGGTGGAAAACATGGCCGTGCACATCTGCTCCAACTGCGGCCATGCCGAACACCTGTTTGGCGAGGGCGGCGGTGAGAAGCTGGCTGCGCAATATGGCGTCGAGCTGCTGGCCTCGCTGCCGCTGTCGATGGCCATTCGCATGCAGGCCGATGACGGCAAGCCCACCACCATTGCCGATCCAGAAAGCCAGATCGCCATGATCTATCAGGACCTGGCGCGCAAGGTCGGAGCACGTATCGCCCTGGCGGGTAAGCCGGCGATGCCCAGCATCGAGATCAGCGAGGACTAAAAGCAGCCGCGCAGCGGCTTTCTGATGACCCTCTCCCGCTTGTGGGAGACGACTGCATGGATGCAGGAGGTAGAGCGACGCAGGATGCCCAAGTCGAGGGTGCCCGAAGGGCGGGAGAGGGCCATGCAGGCGACTCGGTCCTGGCTTGGCGATTTTCCCATTGCCCCGATCCCGATTCTGTAGGAGCGGCTGGGCGGCATTCTGCTTCAGCCGCGAATCGCGGATAAATCCGCTCCTACAGGGCGTGCAAACACCCATAAAAAAGCCCCGCACTAGGCGGGGCTTTTTTCAAGCAGGTCAGTGCAGGTTAGACAACCTGAACTTCCTCAGCTTGCATGCCTTTCTGACCACGGGTGGCCACGAAAGTCACTTGCTGGCCTTCTTTCAGGCTCTTGAAACCATCGCTCTGAATGGCTTTGAAGTGTACGAAGAGGTCGTCACCGGATTGCGGGGTGATGAAGCCGTAGCCTTTCTCATCGTTGAACCACTTAACGGTGCCAGTCTGACGATTGGACATGTGATGTCTCCTAACAAAAGTAATAGCAGCCCTGGAAAAGCCCAGGCCGGGACTGAGTGCAACGAGTACTAGGAGTCGGACGATGTTTGGATCGAGATCTAGGCATCAAGTAGCGATTCGCGGTGACACATGCAGCACAGTGGGGACACCATACGTGTTTTTATCGCCAAGTGCGAATAGTCGATGCAGCTTTTTTGCAAATAATCTCCGGCGCTGGAGGCTGCGCTCTTTGAAGCGTGGCGCCTGCATCGGTAAGATGCGCTCACTTTTCTTGCAATAGCCCACTCAGGACACCTCGCCATGAGCATCAAATCGGACAAGTGGATTCGCCGCATGGCCCAGGAACACGGCATGATCGAGCCCTACGTCGAGCGCCAGGTACGCGGTGCCGACGATAGCCGCGTCATCTCTTACGGTGTTTCCAGCTACGGCTACGACGTACGCTGCGCTGATGAATTCAAGGTGTTCACCAACATCCATTCGGCCATCGTCGACCCGAAGAATTTCGATGAGAAGAGCTTCGTCGACATCAAGAGCGACGTTTGCATCATTCCGCCTAACTCCTTTGCCCTGGCCCGTACCGTCGAATACTTCCGTATTCCGCGTGACGTGTTGACCATCTGCCTGGGCAAGAGCACCTATGCGCGTTGCGGCATCATCGTCAACGTCACGCCGCTGGAGCCGGAGTGGGAAGGTCACGTGACCCTGGAGTTCTCCAATACCACCAACCTGCCGGCGAAGATCTATGCCAACGAAGGTGTGGCGCAGATGCTGTTCCTGCAGTCCGACGAGGCCTGCGAGGTGTCGTACCGTGATCGCGGTGGCAAGTACCAGGGGCAGACCGGCGTGACCTTGCCCAAGGCCTGATCGCCGAAGCGTTGTCACAAAGCCGGGCTTAGCCCGGCTTTTTTGTGCGCACTAGCGTTTTGTCGGATAGCCTGAATTTCCCGCCCATGTGGCGCTCCACCTGTAACAGTCCACGTTCAGGAGAGCGGCCCATGTCTTTGTTCTATCTCAATGCGGGAGGCATTCCCGGCCAACCCGAACCCGATATTCCTGACCAGCCAGGAAGGCCTTTGCCGCCGCAGGAGCCTGGTGAGCCGACACTGCCCGATCAACCGCCGCCAGCACCAGTGGCCGAGTGCCGGCCTCGTCAGGTCTTCGCGCGCTCGCCGCGCCATTAGAGCGCATTGCCGGGTAGTGGCGTTAATTTGCAGTGCAGACAAAAAAGCCGGGCGATTGCCCGGCTTCTTTTTATGCCTGCGACTATCAGGGCACCAGCGGTAGCTCGCGCTTGTGCCGCGTGTTGTCGTAAGTGCGCACGATGGTGGCGTAGGCTTCGTCGCTGACTTTCTCGCCATGCAGGAAGGCATCGATTTCGGCGTAGGTGACGCCATGGGCTTCCTCATCCGGCTTGCCCGGGCGCAGCTCTTCCAGATCGGCGGTGGGCGTCTTCTGCACCAGGTGCTGCGGTGCGCCCAGGTGCTTAGCAATGGCGCGTACCTGGTTCTTCACCAGGCCGGATAGCGGGGCGAGGTCGCAGGCGCCGTCGCCGAACTTGGTGAAGAAGCCCATCACTTTCCACCACCCCGAAAAGTGCACATTGCCATATCTGGTAAGGCTTTGGTGGCGGGCATTATGATGTGCAAAAATAAAAACTGCACATCTCTAGTATGAGCCAAAAATATTTTCTCTACCAGCCCAGCGGGCCAATTGGAGCGTGGTTCGGTAGGGGATAGGGCATAATGCAAACACCCGAGCACGATATCGTTCCTACGCACGGGAATGCCCTTTAGCCAGCAGATGTGAGCTCTGTTCGCGGGTAGAGCATTTCCCTGATGCAGCCAACCCCAGCAGGCCGGCGTTGCATCTAGTAGATCTTGCTCAAAGCAAATTTGGAGGCTGAGTGGTGCAACGTTTGAGAGTGGTGATGGCCCAGCTGAACATCCGTGTTGGGGATGTTCGCGGTAATGTTGAGCAGGTTATCGAAGCAACAAGCAGGGCGCGCGATGACCTCAATGCCCAGGTCATTGTGTTCCCAGAGCTAACCCTTTGCGGGTATCCGCCTGAGGACTTGCTCCTCCGCTCAAGCATGCAGAGCCGGATGGAAAAAGCACTACTCCAAGTTCAGGAAGCGGCTCAGGGCATTGCGGTAGTGATCGGCTTCCCCTGGGTCGAAGATGGCGTGCGCTACAACAGCTGCGCAGTCATTTCTGAAGGCAAGGTGATCGCCAGGTACTACAAACAGTGTCTGCCCAATTACCGGGTCTTTGATGAAAAACGCTACTTCGAGCCTGGCACTGAACCATGTGTCGTGAACCTGTTTGGCGTGAAGGTCGGTCTCACGATTTGTGAAGATATCTGGTTTGCCGAGCCTCTCCAGCAAGCCCGCGAAGCCGGCGCGCAGGTGATGCTGACCCTCAATGCTTCCCCCTTCCACCGAGGCAAGCAAGCTGAGCGCGAACGGCTCCTTGCGCAGCGCGCATGCGAATCCGCTATTCCGATGGTTTATGTCAATCAGGTGGGAGGCCAGGATGAACTCGTTTTTGATGGCAACAGCTTTGTTGTTGATGGACAGGGCATAGTTACCCAGCGGGCGCCGGCTTTCGAAGAGGGCCTGTTTGTTTCCGATTTTGAGATCAAGAACGGCTGCATGACTCCGGTGGCTGGCTTGATGAATGAACTTCTCAGTTTGGAGGCAAGCGTTTACCAGGCTTTGGTGGTTGGCGTTCGTGATTACGTCCGGCGCAATGGTTTCAGAGGCGTGGTGCTTGGCCTCTCTGGTGGCATTGACTCTGCACTGTGTCTCGCTATCGCGGTTGATGCCTTGGGCGCTGAGAACGTTGAAGCGGTCATGATGCCTTACCACTACACCGCCCAGATGAGTCAGGATGATGCCAAAGAGGAGGCGGATATCCTGGGGGTCAGGTACAGCGTGCTTCCTATTGCCCCGATGGTTGAGGCATTTCTGAATACGCTCGCACCAATGTTCGAAGGGTTGGCCAAAGACACCACGGAAGAGAATCTCCAAGCCCGGTGTCGTGGCACCTTGCTAATGGCGATCTCCAACAAGAAGCGGTATCTGGTGCTGACCACGGGTAACAAAAGTGAGATGGCGGTCGGGTATGCGACCCTTTATGGGGACATGGCAGGTGGGTTCGATGTTTTGAAGGATGTGCCCAAGACTCTCGTGTTCCGCTTGAGTGAGTATCGCAACACGCTTGGGTATGTCATTCCGCAACGGGTAATTGACCGTCCACCATCAGCAGAGCTTTCGCCAGATCAGAAGGACGAAGATTCTTTGCCCCCTTACCCTGTCCTCGATGAGATCCTGCGCCTGTACATCGAGCAGGATTATTCTGCTAACGCAATCATCGAGCATGGCTTCGACAAGGATTTGGTCTACAAGGTGATTCGACTGGTCGATCTGAATGAGTACAAACGTCGACAAGCAGCTGTTGGCCCGCGAGTTACCGAGCGCGGATTTGGCCGGGATCGTCGCTACCCAATCACTTCAGGTTGGAGCATTGGCGAGTAATCATCAAATAGTTTGAGTCTTCGGGCAGCGATGCCTAGATCGGCAAAGCTAGTAGCCTTTCTTGAAAGTGGATGGCGCTAACTGGAGATGGCCAGGCGCGCCTCTACCCATTCCGGAATGCCACTGGGTAGTCGAAGACTAAGCTCTCTCTGATCGCTCAGTGCATCCGACCTACCGCTTAGACGGTCATCATGCTCAAATTGAGCTCACACCAATGTCAGGGAGTGAGTGCGTAGATGATCGAGCTGCTGAGCAGACTGCGCTACAGAAGCGAAGGCCCTGACATCGACTTTAAGTCTGCCCAGTACCGCTTCAACGGCGGAAGCGAGGTAGATAAAGCAGAGATGCTCAAGGACATACTCGCCATCGCTAATTCATGGCGCGAAGGCCCTGGCTATATCCTTTTGGGGTTCAAGGATAACCGTCCCCACCCCGCTGAGGTCGTTGGCATTCAAGACAGCATCGACGATTCTCGGATACAGCAGTTTGTGAATAGCAAGGTCAAACCGAAGCTGACCTTCAGCTACGAAGAGCATTTGTACGAGGGGATGACTGTCGGTGTCATCACTATCCCGAAGCAGAAGCGTCCGTTTTACATCACCAATGCTTACGGCAGGCTCAAGAGTAATGTGGTGTATGTTCGCCGTGGCAGCAGTACAGATGAAGCTGAGCCACCAGAAGCCACTGCAATGGCAATCAACGATGACGGACGTAAAGAGCTGAAGCTAGATCTGTCCGTACTCACCCCGCAAAATGAAGCCCTCCCAAGTACCTTTGCCCACAAATATCTGCGGTTTGCTGAGAGGTTCCCGGACTTCGTAAGGCAACGGGAACCCTCAGGCCCATTCGACATTCACGTTTACTCGGCCCTGGAGCGAGACAATCGCGACTTCTGGAGGGAATATGCCGAATACGTGCGAGTAGACGAAGCGTTGATCGAGATGCAGTTTGTGCTGGTCAATCAATCCAGCACGCAGCTGTCAAATGCAAAGCTTGAAGTCTCTGTTGACGCGCTGGATGCTCAATCATTTGAATTGCTCCCAGGATGCGACTTACCCAAGAAGCCTGAGGCTGATTGGAACCTAGCCAGCCGTCTGACAACGGTACAGGACGTCATTGAGCGTCAAAGTCGAGCATTGCAGATAGACGAACGCGGCCCAACACTGGCATGCCATATACGCCTTGGATCCCTCCTGCCGGGTGAGCAGGGGCGCTCTGAAACGTTGGCGTTTATCCCTCATGCCCCTGGCGCTTTCCGTCTCCGTCTGCGCATATTGGGCAGTGAGCTTCCTGAGCCCCTTGAGCAGGAGATCGTCATTGAAACAGCAGGCGAGGTTGATTCGCTCAACTTCGAACAGTTCAAGCAATTCGTCAGAGAGCAGCGCCTAGCTAATCAGCTAGAGTCAGCCGAATAGCGCAATCATTCGTCGCCCTTAGGCCAGTGCCGCTGCACTGTCCTGACTGTCACCCCTAGCCGGCGAGCAACCTCTTGCTTGTGCAACCCCTCACGCTGCATCCGCATCACCTCGGCACGTACATTGTCCCTTCTCTGCCTCGCTATAGTGCGAACAGCGTCAACTGGCGCAGCCAGAGCAAGGCTGCCTGTACCCAGCAACGCACCAAGCCGTGCAGTGCTCACAGCGATCTGCTCCTCAACACGCAGACCCGAAAGGCGCGCCTCAACAATCAAAAGTACGTCACTTGGAGCAACGCCAAGCACTTCGCAGAGCCCAACCATGGACTCGATCTTGATGACTGCCAGACCGTTTTCGACCTGACTGAGATTCGCAGCGGTCATCACCGCAACGCAATCAGTGAGTGCGAGACCGGCGTGCAACCTAACGTCTCGCAGCACCTGCCCCAACACCGCTTCGTAGCGCATTTTGTTTGAGCCCAAAAACTGAGCATCAGAGCAGCTTTGACGCGACATCTCTTTATCGTCTACGATAAATTAAATGTCGCGCGAGCTTATCAGAAAACCCCGTCAATTAATGCCAATAGAAATTACCGACACCTCGCAGCAGGCGCCATGACATCAAACGAAAGCCCAAGGCATTAGACCCCAGCAGGCTCAACGCCCAATCACGGCCCAGCGCCAGTGATCGCGATCTGCCTGCTGGGCGAAATAGCGACTGAGTAAATATTCGAAGCGGAGACACACATGACTACCCAAGCTGGACATATAGATGTTGAGTTCAAATCTGAAAGCTCGGGGCTGTGGTGCCTTAACAAAAAAGGCAGCGTGCACTGGATGCACATCACCCTCGCGTGCTCGACAGAAAAGACCATCGTCCGAACGATCTCTACGAACGACGCCGCGCTTGTTAAGCAGATCCTAGCCGCCCCAGGGGAGGGACTCTGTGTGCGTTCATTCCAAGCAGTTTTTCCTTGCTCCTTTCCCGACAACGTGGGGATAGGTGTTGCCGACGTTTACGAGTTCAGCGAAGGGCAAACAACTCGTGGCGAAGTATTCCATCGCGTTCTTACCAAGTTCGGCTGCTACCGGTTTGGTGGCCCTAGGGACTTGATGGCCAGCAAAGTGCGAATGGGTACTGACGTCGTTCACTACACAGCGAAGCGCCCAGCTCAGCGCTACTTCGGTAACTGAAGATGACCGGGCTGGAAGAAGTGACCGAGCTACTCCATGGTGATGGCATACCAATGCTAGGAGCTCAGGTCAGCCAGGAAGAAGCTGTAAGGATCGTCCGCGAACGTTACCCATACGCCGAGTACTGCCTTGTCTCCAAATGGCGCTGGATCGACCTAGATGTAACTCCAGAGCAACGCGCCGAGCTAGCTAGAACCAACCGCCAGCCAGTCGTCATCTACGCCCATACCGTGATTTACGACAGTCGGCGCAGGTGGGATGTGGGTGACTTTGTGCGCACAAGCTATCTCCATAAATTCGAAGACGGGTTCATCTTCAAGACACTAAATACGATTTACATCCTGATCGGCGATGGCATCAGAACAAGAGCTTCTCTTGAGACCCTTGGGCGCATTTTTTGATGCTAGCAGCCGGCCTATCAAGACGCACCAAGCTACGCCTGATCAAAGCACAAAACACACAGTTTTCATGGCGAGTGACTGGATACCTGACTGATGTCCATATCTTCGCCAGGTCTGGCGTGGGTCGCGTGTTCAGCCATCGCAGCTCACGGAAAGTATTTAAAGAAGGGACAACAATCCGCACGTCTGATGTAATTCACCTTCATCAAGAAAACGGTTTTTGGGTACTACATACCACGAGCGGCAGTTTCTACGTAATCGCGACCTTTGAACGCAAAATCGGGTGGTATTCGCTGATGCAGTTCAACGCCTCTGTTCAGGCTAAGCTGCGCTTACCCCTGCGTCTGTTGCACTGACTCCCCGAACCACTAACCTTCGATTTACTGGGATAGGCTGATGTCCGATTATTTTGACACCTGTTGATGTATGCGTTGCGGAGAGTCGTCTACACTTTCCCTCTGTGGTTATTACCAAGGCAATGCATTAATGCTGACGGCAGCCGACCAGTATCGGATCATCGCGAAGACGATTGAAGATTTATGCGAACTCAAGAAGGAGTACTTATACCTCTGTGCGGAGGCATGTGACAGGTCAGCGCCAGACGACTATCGAAATGCTATAGATAGCGTGATGGAAAATGCAAAAAACGAGTGCGGACGATGGGCTCACACTGCTCTGCTAGCTTTCTATTGGGAAGTTTGGGAGGCCTTCCGTCGACTTGATACACCAATGTATACGGAAGCGATACGGCGCGTACTGCGTAAAAAATTGGAAATCGAAATTGAATTGTGAAATTTTGCATTTACATAGTGTGGATGCTGCTCAGCTGCTAATCGGCCCCTTGTTATTTACGATATCACCCGCAGTTGGGACGTCGGCGATTTTTTTCGCACAAGCCCTATGTACAAATTTGAAGCAGGCTTCATCTCAGCTTATCTTTTAATGGGCGATGTTCTGCGCAAGATAACCAGCCTTGACGCTGTAGCCAGTCTTTTTTGACCACAAGCAGGGCTTGCTGCGGTCTACAGCCAATGTCCAAATGCGAGGTGATCAGGATGGTTAATCAGAATAAAACAGCCGAACCAATCCACTGTTTTGTATGTGGCGATCCATGCCTTGAGGAGCGTTGTGGCGCCTTGCATGGAGACCGTCCGAACGACAATGGAGGAAGTGACCTCTACTTTGCTCCCCTATGCCAGATCTGCTTTGTCAGTGCTTTGAGTTACTTGCGGCAGGAGCGCCGGATCAAGCATCCCTTCTACAACGAGCCCAGCGCCGATGACACATTCGGCCTAACCATAGAGTCAAAAGATTAGCCGAAGCCCTGATGCGCCAGTCGATCCGCGACGAAGTGACGAAGCTGACCTCTCGGCTCGCACAGAGATGCCACCCAGGTGTGGCAGAACAGTACGCAGCGCAGCTAGCTCGCTACGCACGTCTAGATATCGCATGCGATGCGTTCAACGCCTTCACAGGTTTTAGACCAGCCGATGATGAAGACGTCTTCGATTTGCTGTCCCGGCGCCGAAGGGAGATTGCAGATTTACTCGCTGGCGCCAACCTTGATGCCTTCGAGCAGGAAAAGGTTGGTGGGCTGTTCCTGGCAATCCCATACTTCAGCTGGTGCTCTGATAAACAGCCAGTGTTCCTGGTGAATAGAACGAGCCAGGCTGTTACCTACATTCGTCGCCGCTTGTACGCTTTTGCGAGTGCAGATGACGGCATCGATGAGTACCAAACTGCCGGCAGCGGTTTCGCGGACGGCATAGCAGCCGGAGCAGTCATACAGCCTGGCGAGCGACTACAGATCGATGATTACTCGATGAGCTACGACGGCGACTTCGTCAGCAATAGACGTGTTGTGCTCATCATCGAAGACGAGCGCGCAGAGTGGTTCGTCAGCGTTTCAAAACTGGCGGGCTTTTTGTGGGACGAAGACCTGCATGGTTTCCACGAGCTCAAAAGGACTCAGAGCCCCTGAACCTCTAGGCACTGTTGCAACGTTTTCCGACTGAGGTAACCGTCCTCCTATGAAGCAGGTGAAGCAAGCGGATGGAGCGCTGGGGTGGAAGGACAGCGGGCCTGTTAAGAACACGGCGGATCTCTTTCTGGCGATCCGTCGAGCTCGGAATAACCTGGCTCATGGCGCGAAGTACCGCGACGGAGGCACTGGCCATGTGGATCTCGTCGAGGGATCCGAACGAGACGATGAGCTTCTCAATCAGTCAATGGCAGTGCTGGCTTTGGCTCTGAGGGAGCGCCCCGAAATCCACGGCTTCTTTCGGCGCTACTGAGGAGTGGTTATGAACGAGCCCGAAGAGAACAAAAACACTTACGCATACTTTCAGATGTGGGAGCCGTTTCGTCAGTCGCTGATTGAGCAGCACCGGTTCTACATCGAGCAGGGAAAAAAGAAGCTGCTCTCCCAATTTGAGAACATGGAGCAGGAAGCGGACGAGGCCGGGACGCGCTGGCTAGAAGACCACGCGCACCGCTTTGACCCTGACCGGCACGATCCAGGGGACTTCGAAGAGGACGCCTACCATGTGGGCATCGAGTACTACCAGCTACTGACCGAGCTGCGAGACCAAACCCGTCTCAGTCTTGTCGCAGGAATGTTTCACGCCTGGGACAAGCAGCTCCGTGGCTGGTTGTTGAAGGAGATACGGCATTGGCATATCGGCAAACATGTCACTAACAAAATCTGGTCAGCCAGTTTTGAGGACATCGAAGAGTTCCTGGACAGCCTTGGTCTAGCGAAGAAGGACTCCACCTATCTCAAAAAGCTGAGTGCGTGCCGCTATGTCGTGAATGTTTACAAGCACGGAGACGGCAAATCTCTGGAAAAGCTGAAAGAAAAGCATCCCGAATTCCTGCGAGCCCTTTTCCCCGGAGCCGACCTCACCGATGCCGTTTGGCTGGATCACACCCATCTTGCCGTTTCCAACGATCAGTTGGATGAGTTTTCCAGCTCCATTGTCGAGTTCTGGCAGTCCCTGCCAGGCAGCATCTATGGAAACGCTGGTGAAACGACGCCGAAGTGGTTCGATACTGTCCTTCAGCGAGATATTAGGGAACGCTCCTGAAGCATCCCAGGCGCTTGCTTAGCAGGTGTGCCACTCACGTTTTGATGGTGTTGCAGTGGTGTTGGTCATCATTGAAGCACCGCAGCCGCTGAAGAGGCTGCCTTTCATCTTGGCGCTGAGCTTGCCGGCCAGACTGGATTGCGCATCCTACAGCCAGCATGGACTCATAGTTACGCCTTGGAGGAAATGGAAGAAAGCTCCTAGACCCCAGTGATAGGCAGCAACCGGCCATAAGCAGACGCTGACCAGGACGTCCTAGTAGAAGCAGATCGTGCTGAGCAATCTGCTACACGGAAGGTTTCATGCCTCGGTATTCAGAGGGAGATACGCCTTCCCATTGCTTAAATGCGCGTCTGAAATTCGCGACATCACTGTAGCCAAGTGTCAGTGCTATCTCCTCCACCGAGAGCTTTCCAGAGCTGATGTGCTCTAACGCGAGTGAGTGTCTCACCTCCATGAGTATTTGCTTGAAACTGGTGCCCTCTGCCTGGAGGTGGCGGTGCAGGGTGCGTGGGGTCATGTAGAACAGACGGGCAGCAACCACAAGGCTAGGGAATCCGGTTTGCCTTTCAAGCATAAGTCGACGGATGCGGCTGCCAAGCGATGTGCTTTCGCTAATTTTTTGCAGCTCTCTCTGGCAAATCAACTCCGCCTCGTGGAAAGCAACCGGGTCGGCCATGCGCAGCGGTACATCCAGTGCCGACTGATTGAACGAGATGGCGGCCCATGGTTGGTCATATTCGACAGCACAGCCGAATATCTCTCTAGCTAGATCTGCATAGCTGGGGGTGGGGAACGGAAAGTTGATTCGCTCGATGCTCAAACTGCCAGGACTCAGTGCATCAATAATATTCTTCACCGCCAGCAGTATGGCCTCCATCACTGTCCGCTCAATCGAGCCGAGCTTGTAGGCGGCGACGAACCGGAGTTGTTCCCGCTGGCAGCTCTCCTCATGTTCAAGCCGCACTCTGAGCAAACTGGTACGCACTGCGAGGTAGCGCTCTAACAGCAGGATGACCTGGCGCAGCGAGCCTCCCTGTAGCGCAGCGAAACCCAGAGCACCATGGGTGCTGATGATCAGCCGCTCGCCTAGCAAAAGGCCGAATGCAGGCTCGTTACTCCGTACAAGCGCCTGCTCCATAAGCTGGCTGAACAGCTCAATGCTGGGCTGGTAATGCTGGTCATCCAACTCCTGGGATTGGACACCGCAGTCGGCTAGCCAGGCGTCAGGCGACGCGCCCATAACACGTAGCTGCTCAGCAATCTGCCGCAGGTACTGCACGGGGAGGAGGAAGTCAGACATTGAAGCTCGCACCGCAAAAGGAGGCTGATCACAAGGCAAAATGTCAATTAATGACCCCGTGATTGTCAACTGATGCGCTCTCTCGCTCCTGCTCTACGTCCTTAGGATCTAGTTGTCCCGATCCAAAAAGTAGAACAGGAGGACGCATGTTTTCATTCTTTACTAGGCAGCGGTCTGCGACGGCGATGATCAATGCCACCAAGGTTGCTGTCTCTCCCGGCGAGACATTACTGGGAGCAGCCTTGCGCCAAGGAATCGATTTCCCGCACAGCTGCCGGGTCGGAGGCTGCGCAAGCTGCAAGTGTCGACTGGTGTCAGGCCAGGTGAAGGAGCTTACCGAGTCCAGCTACATCCTTAGCGACGATGAACTGGATGCAGGGTACATCCTTGCATGTCAGAGCGTGCCAAAGGGGCATGTGGAGATTGAAGTAGATCTTTCCAAAGCTCAGGCTCGACACCAAGTCCGGGGCAAGGTAGTAAGCCAAGAGAAGCTGACCCATGACATCACACGTCTGGTTGTGCAGCTTGAACAAAGCCTGTCGTACAAGGCTGGTCAGTATGCAGACCTCTGTCTAGAGGCTCTGCCGCAGTACTCACGTAGTTTTTCCTTTGCTAGCCGCCCTCAACCGGACTCCAAGGTGAGTTTCTTCATCCGCAAGGTTCCAGGTGGGCGTCTGACCACTCTGATTGATGAGCAGTCATTACTTGGTCAGGGCGTGGCACTGAGCGGCCCATTGGGCGATTTCTACCTGCGTTCGTCCACTGCTCCGCTGTTACTGGTGGCCGGTGGCAGTGGTTTGGCTCCAATTATGGCCCTACTGGAAGAGGCCTTAGTTGCAGGCGCCTCACGTTCGGTAACTCTGCTCTTTGGTGCTCGTGAGGAACGCGACCTATACGCGCTAGACATGATCCAGATGTTTGCTGCGCTCTGGAAAGCACCGTTTCACTTCATGCCGGTTCTCTCCGCCTCAGCACTTGATGCGGATTGGAAGGGCGCGCGTGGCCTGGTCACTGATCACATTTCGGGCTGTCTTGAGTCTGGCTCCCACGCGTACTTGTGTGGCCCTCCAGCGATGATCGACAACGCCGTAGAAACTCTTCGCGATCTTGGAGTGCCTCGTGAGCACATTCATGCAGATCGCTTCATCACCCAGCTCCAGCCACTACCTGTCAGTGCTTGAACGGGGCTTTCATTAAAAAACAAACAGAGGCGGCCATGAACGCACTGCATTACTTAAAGTATTTTTTGTTCCACGTTATCGGTCTGCTTTCTGTAGCAGCCATCCTACTGGGTGGGGCCTGGACTACTGCCGGGCTAGTGACAGTATTGACGATCTACATCATCGGTGACGCAGTCTGCGGTGACGACACCAGTACTCCTCAGTTCAGCTACCCAAGCATCCTGACCGTGCAGCTATGGTTGGCACTACCTCTCTTAAGCATCATTGTTTTTGCAGCCGTATGGAGTGTTAGCGACGGTGATGTCTTGGGGTTCGGTGCTGCGCTGAGTCAGCTCAGCGGCTATGACTTACTCTCTGCGCGAGATGCTACGGCTGTTGGTCATCACTTTTCAGCCTGGCTGCTGACAGCACTGATGATCGGCATCATCGGAACTATTACGGCTCATGAGTTGACCCACCGTACCTGGGACCCGGTGTCTATGCTGATAGGCCGCTGGTTACTGGCTTTTAGTTTCGACACAGTGTTCTCCATTGAGCACGTTTATGGTCATCACCGTTATGTCTCCACCACCGAAGATCCAGCAACTGCGCCGCGCGGGCGCAACGTCTACTTCCATGTTCTGGTATCGACCCTCAAGGGCAATCTGAGCGCGTGGGAGATCGAGACACGCCGCCTCACTCGCAAGGGGAAAAGCCGATACGGTTGGCACAATGCCGTATTGCGGGGGCATTTGATGAGCTTGCTGTTAGTCGCTGCGGCATACGTCATTGGCGGCTGGCAAGCGGCCTTGTTCTTCACCCTTTGCGCGTTGGGGGGTAAGGCTCTGCTGGAGATCGTCAACTACATGGAACACTACGGAATGGTGCGCAACCCGGCCACACCGGTGCAGCCTCGTCACTCCTGGAACACCAATAAACGGATTAGCTCCTGGGCCATGTTCAATCTGACTCGTCACTCTCATCACCACGCCCAAGGCGAGGTGCCATATCAGGATCTCAGGCCATTCCCTGATGCCCCAATGATGATTGGTGGTTACCTGACAACAATCGTGGTCGCCCTGATCCCACCGCTGTGGCACCACTTGATGACGCCTAAGGTGCTGGCATGGGATCGCGACTTCGCCAATGAAGAAGAACGACAACTGGCCCGCGAAGCTAATAAGCACAGCGGAATCGCCGCCATGAAGGCAGCGACGAGCTAGCGGCTCTGTCGCAGAAGACAGCCTGTCCTGCCCAGGCTGTCGACATTTCGCTAATCAAGTGAGTTCGCTGCATGAGTATCGGCTTTGCCGATAGCGGACACCTGTGCCTGACAGTTACTGGCTATGAGGGCATCCAGCCACTGTATTTGCTGGCTCTGTTTGGACGCGTCACGTCTGCCTCACTTGCTGGCTGCACATATCAGCTAGGGCGCTCAGCCCATTCAGCTCTGAAAACAAGAACAATGATGAGAACAGTATGAACAGACATCTACTAACAACTGGTGTGCTGGCAATGGCCGTGTTCGCTACCGGAGCCATTGCAGCGGTATCTCCTGAAGAAGCAGCGAAGCTGGGGGCCACCTTGACTCCTTTAGGGGCCGAGATGGCTGGGAATGCCGATGGCTCGATTCCGGCGTGGACGGGGGGCTTGCCAAAGAATGCCGGTGCAGTGGATAGCAAAGGTTTTCTAGCGAACCCGTTTAGCGGCGAGAGTCCTTTGTTCGTGATCTCGGCTCAGAACGTCGATCAATATCGAGATAGGCTAACGCCGGGGCAGTACGCGATGTTTAAGCGCTACCCGGAGACGTATCGAATTCCGGTGTATCCGACTCATAGATCGGCGAGTGTTCCTCCCAATATCGCAGCAGCCGCTAAGATCAACGCGATATCAACCAAGCTGGTGAAAAGCGGTAACGGCCTTGAGGATTTCAAAGAAGCGTACCCATTCCCAATTCCGAAAAACGGGCTGGAGGTGATCTGGAACCACATCACGCGCTACCGTGGCGGCAGCATGCGCCGGTTCGTTACACAAGCAACTCCTCAAGTGAATGGTGCGTATACCATGGTTTACTTTCAGGAGGAGTTCAGTTATCGCGGCAACCTAAGGGACTACGACGCCAACACACTGAGCAACGTCCTGTTCTACTACAAGCAACGTGTGACCGCGCCATCTCGACTGGCAGGCAATGTGATGCTGGTACATGAGACCCTCGACCAAGTTAAAGAACCTCGCTTGGCATGGATCTATAATGCTGGCCAACGCCGTGTCCGCCGCGCGCCGCAAGTGTCTTATGACGGCCCTGGTACGGCCTCAGATGGCCTACAAACTTCGGACAACTTCGACATGTACAACGGCTCACCAGATCGCTACGACTGGGAGTTAGTTGGCAAGAAGGAAATCTACATCCCGTACAACAGCTACCAACTGGACTCTCCAAGGCTGAAGTACAGCGACATTCTCAAGGCGGGACACATCAATCAAGATCTATCTCGCTATGAGTTGCACCGTGTCTGGCACGTCACCGCGACGCTGAAGCCAGGAGAGAGACACGTCTATCGAAAGCGTGATTTCTACATCGATGAAGACACCTGGCAGGCCGCCGAGATTGATCACTACGACGGGCGCGGCAATCTCTGGCGGGTGTCCGAGGCACATTCCCAGTACTACTACAACGTGCAAGTGCCTTGGTTCACGCTGGAAGCAATCTATGACCTGCAAGCGGGCCGGTATCTAGCGATGGGGATGAAGAATGAGGAAAAACAGGGTTACGACTTTACCTTCCGCGCTTCGGAAAGTGATTTTACCCCTGCTGCATTACGCCTAGCTGGTGTTCGTTGACTCCCCCCTGCGCCCAACCCTAATCTGCGCGCTGATTAAGACGAAGGGCTTCAGCCCTATCTCCCTTTGCCCGGTGGAAGCCGGGCATTTTTGCGAGCGGATGTCTGCTTTTGGCCGACAGTTGCCGGTAGCAACAGGCTGGAATCGGCCAGTCGCTATTCATCGAACGAACTGGCACTCTGCTTCTAACCAGAAAGGATGATTAGTCATGAAGCACACAAAGCTACGCGATGCTGGAGACTTCAAGAACAAGTCGGTTGTCGAGTACGCCACGATCAGAGTCGAGATGCCCAGCAGGTTGGTTCCTTCGAACTTGCGTGATGGTCACTATCGGGGCGATGACGTCGTGAAGGGCTTGTATTCGACACCCACTGGCCGGCTTTCATACAAGACGCTATATCTCGACAGTAGTGAGCTGGCGGAGCAGTTCGCTGAGCATCTGACCCGTCTCTTTCAGAACAGACTTTACAGCGACGAGTTTGAGATCAAGCTTGAGGTTTTGACGACTACGCAGACGGTCACGGCAACAAAGGGCAAGATCAAACACTCTGCAATTGTAAGGGAGACGATCTCCAAGTCAGAATGACATGAGAGTCGCTTTGACTAGAGCTGCTACCGGCCATGAGACGCAGTAATGATACCTGCAAGGAATGCCATATACCGAAGTCTGCTAGTAAAGCCACACCTGTTTCGTTCATGTTTTTAGTGGAGAGTTTTTAGTGAGTCTACTAGATAACGCCATTCGCTCGATTCAGATTGGTCTAGATGACTATCAATCTGATGAGCGATTAGTTTCTAGCGTTAGGAATATTTACGCAGGTATCCTGCTACTCTTCAAACACAAGTTATTTTTGTTGAGTGGGAAAGAAACCAATGCGGCTTTGATCAAGCAAAATGTCGTTCCTACTATAGATTCACAGGGTGCGGTGATCTGGAAGGGGGTTGGTAACAAAACTATTGATGTTGCTGGAATTAAAAGTCGATTTAAATCTCTTGGAATTCCTGTCGAATGGGATGCATTTGATCGTATCAATAAACACCGCAACGAAATAGAACACTTTTTTAGCCCTTTATCTGAAGATGAAATTGCTGAGCTGTTAGCAGATTGTTTCGTAATAATCAGTCGGTTTTTGTCGCATAATTTAAAGCTGGATGCTAGGGACGTACTTGGTGACGAAGCTTGGCAGATCCTTCTGCATGCCTATGAAGTATATGAATACGAAATTGAAAAGAATACCCTAGCCATAGGCTCTCTAGTATTCCACCATGATGTTATCAAAAAAATATTCTTAGAGTTTTGTTGCCTTAGCTGCTCGTCGCCCCTTGTACAACCGTCTCGATCAGGAGCGGCAGAAGACGCGACGTTTTCCTGCGCTGAGTGTGAAAGCAAATATAGCTACGATGACATTTGCAACATGGGGATATCTGACTTGTACATAAGCTCATTTCGGGCTGAGTCTGAAGAAGTTAGCCGTCCATTTTCTAACTGTGAAATTTGCAGTCAGGGGCTATATTTAAAAGAATATCGCGTTTGCACCGCATGCGGATGTATCGAGTAGCCACGAACACCGATCACCTCATCCCACCTTGTCGTAAACCTCTGACTCAGCATCTGCCGGCGCATCGCCCACACCGGTTTCGCCGATACTCGGCCAATACGCAAAGTGCCACGGCCTTCATGATCATTGATCTGGGCGACAACAGCCATCAACCGCTCAGCGCCAGACCTTGGTTTGGGCGCTAAAAGATCTGGCGTCCACTCACCACACTGGGTTGATGTGTCAGCCCTTAAAACTCTGTCAGCACTGAACTATTCAGTTCCTCGCGCAGTGTTCGCCATTGTGGCAAATGCAGGTCGAGGAGGGCGGTGAAACGCTCGTTGTGATGCCGCTCATGCAGGTGCGCCAGTTCATGCACCAGGATGTACTCCATGCACTGCACCGGCTGCTTGGCCAGCTCCAGGTTAAGCCAGATGCGCCGGGCTTCGATGTTGCAGGTGCCCCACTTGGTCTTCATGCGCTTGATGCCCCAGGCGCGCACTTCAACACCTAACGTCGGCTGCCACTTTTCCAGTAGCTCTGGCACCAGGCGTTTCAATTCGGCGCGATAGAAGTCCTGAAGCACCTGCTCGCGTCGCTCGACGGTGGTCTCCGGGCGTACGAACAGATCCATGCAGGCCTTCCCGCGCAGCGCTATATGCAGTGCTGTGCCACTACTCTCGTGCACGCGCAGGCGATACCGCTGCCCCAGGAAGTAATGGCTTTCGCCGCTGACCATGCGCCGCTGGGATTGCCGGGGCTGGGCCTGAAACTTTGCTCGCTGGCGTTTGATCCAACCCAGCTTGCCCACTACAGCCAGGCGCACCGCTTCATCGTCGACCGCCATCGGAGCAGCCACCCGCACGCGCCCCTGCGGCGGATAAACGCCCAGGTGCAGGTTCTTGATCGGTTTGCGCACGACCTCCACGGTCAAACCGCTGACCGTGATGCTGCGGGACTCAATACTCATGCTGATGCTTGACCAGTTCCAGCAAGGCATCCAGCCGTTCGTTGTCCTGTCCTGCCGAATAGTTGCCCAAGCCCTCAGCGGCGTCTTTACCCCACTGATCCAGCACATTCTTGATCGCCAGGCGCACGCGCTTGATCTTCATGGCATTGCCACGCCAGTCGTCCTGCCGGCTATCTAGCACAGCGGCATCTACAGCCAATGCCAAGCCTGCATTGTGTCCTAGGTTGTCATAAAGCGCTTTGCGGGCAGCGCTATTGATCGAGCCAGGATAGTTGGTCGAGCTGGTGGGGTTCTTAGCCTGCTGAGCCAGCTTCACCACCTCATCCAGATACTCCTGATAGCTGATGGCGTCTTCCTTGCGCTTGGCGATCAGCGCATCGAGAAGCGAAGACATGGTCTCGTAGTACTTCGGGTTGATCGGCGACTCGTCGATGATCAGCTTGCGCACGTTGTTCTCGATGGTCTCGGCCACGGCTTCCTGGCTTTCGCGGATGCCCTTGGGCAGCGCGTCCACCGCATCGACACCACGCTCGACGATCAGCTCGATCAGCGACATATCGTCGAAGGCGGAGATCTTCTCGCTGTCATCGGCGCGGATGTAGGTGTCGATCAGAAAGCGCATGTCCGGCTCATAGGCCTTCAGGTCGATGTAATCGCCACTGGCCAGCTTCACCTCGTCGCGCACCTTGGTGAAGTGATCAACCTCATCCTTGATCTCGCTGATTTCCCTGGCGCTATACCCGGCTTCTTCCAACTCGTTGGCCAGATTGCCGAAGCAGCGAATCAGTGCTGAGGTCATCTTGTACAGGTTCAGGCGCTTCGGTTCGTTGGCTTTGAGCACCTCGGCGTTACCTGAGTCGGTGCCGCAGAAGAAGCGAATATAGGCTGGCGTGTCCTTGGGCCTCTCCACCGGTTCGCACAGGGCCTTGATTGTCTCGCGGGCTTCCTCCAGGTCTTCCTGAGCTTTGCTCAGCCGGTCTTCCAGCAGGCCTGCCACATCGGCCTTGTCGTAACCATCCAGTGCGCCGCTGGTGTAGTCGCCGATGGCGCCTTCCAGCTGCTTGAACAAGTCCTTGTAGTCGATGATGTAACCGTACTGCTTGTCTTCACCGTCCAGGCGGTTGACCCGGCAGATGGCTTGGAACAAGCCGTGGTCGCGCATCTGCTTGTCGATGTAGAGGTAGGTCGCTGAAGGCGCGTCGAAACCGGTCAGCAGCTTGTCCACCACGATGAGCAGGCGCATCTGGCCCGGCTCTTTGATGAAGCGCTGTTTGACCTCTTTCTCGAAGGTCTCCGGATCTTTGTCGCCGAGCATCTGGTTGTAGATGGCGTACTGACGCAGCTTCTCGGTCAGTCCTTCGCCAGTGGCTTCACCCTTGATGTCAGCAGGCGAAGGCTTGTAGCTGGTGACGATGGCGCACTTATCGCCCATGCCGGCCTTGCAGAACAGCTCATAGCACTTGCAGGCCTCGAAGATGCTGCTGGTGACCAGCATCGCATTGCCCCGGCCATCGGCCAGGCGGTGCTTGGTGGCCATATCGAGGAGGATGTCGGCGACGATCTTCTCCAGCCGCGACTGGCTCGACAGCACTTTCTGCATGGTGCCCCAGCGCTGCTTGAGCTGGGCCTTGGCCAGGTCGTTCAGACCCTTGGTCTTGGCCTCGAACCACTGATCGATCTTCTGTTGCGAGGTGATGTTCTGGTCGATGTCGCGGGCTTCATAGCGCAGATCGAGCACCACGCCATCGGACACCGCTTCGTCGAACTTGTAGGTGTGGATATAGCGGCCAAACACCTCGATGCTCTTCTGTTTGTCGGCCTTTAGCAGCGGCGTGCCGGTGAAGCCGATAAACACGGCATTGGGCAGGATGGCCTTCATCGCCTTGTGTAGCTCACCGGACTGGGTGCGGTGGCACTCGTCGACGAACACATAGAGGTCGCCCTTGGCGTGGAAGTCTGGCGGCAGACTCTTGCGCAGCTCATCCACAAAGTCTTCTACATCGGCATCCTCGCGGGTGCCGAACTTGTGGATCAGCGAGCACAGCAGCCAGGGTGAAGGCTGGTTGAGTTTGTCGATCAGATCGGCACCGCTGGTGGTGCGCACGATCTGCTCATTGACGCCGGTAAACACCTTCTCGATCTGTTCATCCAGCTCAGTGCGGTCGGTGATGATCAGCACCCGCGAGTCCTGGATGTTTTCCCGAATCCATTTGGTCAGCCAGACCATGGTCAGGGACTTACCCGAGCCCTGGGTGTGCCAGATGATCCCGCCCTCGCGCCGACGCAGGTAGCGCTGCGCCTCGCGGATGCCAAAGTACTGGTTGTGTCGGCAGAGCTTCTTCACCCCACTGTCGAACACGATGTAGTCGTGGATCAGCTCCAGAAAGCGCGTCTTGTTGCACAGCTGAAGCAGATGCCGATCCAGCAGGTTGTCGGCAGCGGCGCTGTCAGCGTTTTCCTCTTTCCAGGTGAGGTAGTACTTCTCACCAGTCTGGATGGTGCCGTAACGGATGCCTTGAGTGTCGTTACCAGCCATCACGTACTGCATGGTGGAGAAGAACGGCTGGATAAATTCAGCCTTCTGGTTATCCAGGTTCTGCCGGATGCCCTCGTTGACTGCCACCTTGGAACGCTTCAGCTCCAGTACGCCAAGGGCAATACCATTTACATAGAGCACGATATCTGGGCGCTTGGTATGCGCCTTGGCATCAGCGCCTTTGACGGTGACTTCCTCGGCAATCGCGAAGTGGTTGCGCTCAGGATGCTTCCAGTCGATCAGCCACACCGTCTGAGTGTTCTCACCCACCTCAGGCTTGATCTTCACCCCGTAGCGCAGCAGCTCATAGACCGCCTTGTTGCGGTCATAAAGCCCCTTGCTGGCGTCATTGGCAGCTCTGTTCAGCTCGAAGATGGCCCGGCTGGCGAGATTAGTTTCAGCGCCCTGCTCAAGCAGCCAGCCACGCAGCAGTTCCGCCTCGATATTGGCGTTGTTAGGGCGGTCGGCCCAGTCGCCGAGGTGCTTATAGCCCAGCTTCTGCTGAAATAACATACCAACGCGCAGCTGGGTTCTTTTCTCAATCTGGCCGACTAGGCTCATATTACTTCCTGCGTCAAATTAAAAATAAGAACGACCATTTTATTAGGTGTCCAGATACTCAAACCAAGTATCAAGATTTCGTTTTATTAGCAGCAGACACCATGACAAAAGCAATGTGGCGTATATTGATGAGGCTGTAGAGATTAGTGCAGTAATCCAATGCTCATACAGGCCAATAGTCAACTGAAATACAGCTGTGGAGATAGATGCAATAATTGCATAATACAGGAAGTCACTTAATTGCTTTAGTGGCAAGTAGAGCTTAAGGCTTGGGTTTTCTTTATTTGCCGACTGCCATTTTTCAATATATTTAGGATTGTCATAAACATTTTCCTTCATTGTTACGATAATGAAGGTTTTTAGCGAGAGCAGAAAGCCTCCGAGCGCCAAGAAGCCAGCAAATAGATGGCCTCTAATATTGTCGGCGTAATATTCGGGAAAGCTTTTTAGCGGGTGACAAGTAAGTGATTTTGTAGTGAGCGGATCGCAAAAAATGAGTAAGCTGACTATATATCCGGCAGCTGCAATCAATAGCGCAAAAAGCAGCAGCCAGAGTGCAGTCTTTTTCATTTGACATTGGCCTCAAAAATATGCCTGTAATCTTTTGACTTACAGACAGCTATTAAGTCAAGCGATACTTGATGTGATGAGAAAGTTTGCAGATTAAGGTTGTTGAGCTTTAAAGCTACGTCGTCGAAATCTTCCTCGCCAAAGTTATCGGGAATATTGAAAACCCTTATGGAGACATCGTCGCCCTCTTGGTTTGTTGCGTATATTCTTCCAGTGCTCGGCTTGATTTTATCAATTGCTTCTGAAATAGCAGAAGATAGAATCGGGACTCCCCAGCCGCTGGCAAAGGTCAATTTCTCTCGTATTTTTTTTGCGTAGTTAGAGAGAGGTATACCTTCACGCACCTTGGAGTCTATTGCGGAGAATTCGTACTCAAAAGCCTTTAGCTTCTTATATTCACCCAGGATCTTCTCTAGTGATTCTTTTCTGACGAGCTGTGAGAATATAAGCTTTGATTTAAACTTTCTCCGAATTTCTTTTTTCTGTGACTCACTTATGGATCCATTAGCGAGCTCTAGTGCCTCTGTTTCATCATCAATTAAGGACTGCCGTAGATTCGTAAACTCAGAGCTTAGATACGCGCCAAATATGTTGAGGCCACATGAGTTATGATAGTGCTGATATAAGCCTATTCCGTTCTTTTTGTTCAATACAAAAAAATTAAACTCCATAAGCTTGTCGTCTCCCTTTAAGTTCTCCACGGCGATTTTTATCTGTCCGCCGCTTCCCTCTAAACGGCAAAACCGCTTTTGATCCTTCACGGTAACAACAAGTCCTGAGTGGTATTCGGCATGTGAACTACAGTCGATAAATATCCTTCTTTCGATATTTCTGGAGTTGTCTGGCAGTCCGGACTTTTTCTCCATGCTTGCCATCAGGGCGTCTATGGTTATGCTTGAAGAACTAGACTCAACTTCGAATCCGTATAGCTTTACTTTCAACTTACCTTCCTCTCTATATTATTCTCAAACTGCCTGACAAAAGTTGCTGCATCATACCCACCTTGAGTTGCTTTGCTTTGTCGCGACGGGCTTCGAGCATGGCTCGTTCACTATCCATGTCGGAGAGTATGGTGGCGATGGCAGTCTGCTCTGCCTTGTCGGGCCAGGTGACCACTAGCGGATATATGTCAGCCGGGTGAATGTGAGGTTGTGCTCCACCAGTTTGGGCCTTATAAATATCTTCTTGGCGAGATTTTAAAAAATAATAAACAAAGAGGATTTCGTATTTGTCCGACTCTCCAATCGTGGAGCAATCGGATGCGAATATAGGTGTCTCAAAAAAAGCGACGTAGCCAGCACTTGCTCCTGACGCGCTAATCGTGATGTTTTTTCCACTGCGGTTTGCTGCGCTGTGGAAATATGCTGGCTTCTTTCCGCCTGCAACAACTGGAATATCTCCTGGTGATGCTAGCTTTTCTGTAATCAACTGCCCTTTCTTTATCTCTACAACGTCACCTAACCGTTTTACCTCCCACTCCCCACTAAACCCTGGCAGGCGGCGTTGGCCGGTGAGGAGTTGTTGCATAACGGCTTGCTGGATGTCACGCTTTTTGGCGATCATTTGCTCTAGGCTGCTGATAAACTCCTCCATCTCTGATACTGCTGTGGCGATAGAGATTTGTTCATCAACTGTAGGTGGCAGTGCAACTGGGTATGTCTTGAGTTTTTGTCCATTAATATTCGCCTGCCCAACAGCGACACTAAGGACTTTCAGACCATAATTTTTGGCGAATTTAGAGTTAAGGAAGTAGTTAAGATAGCGGGAGTCAATCTGGTCTTTTTTTTCTTTTATCCTGATTAGATAGCCAGCAAATATGCTTGGTCGGGTGCCTTTGTAAATAGCGGCTTTCCCGACGAGGTCAATGGTGTTTGTCCTGTTGAACAGGACATCCCCTGGATTAAGAAGGTATTTCGCGATCTCGCTTTCGTTATCAGTGAAAACGAGATCACTCCAGTCTATTTTACCTTCTTGTAGATTCCCCATTCTGAGCACAGGAATTTTTCCCGAAGAAGAGGATTTGGCTGAGGAGCCATACTCGACGGCATGAACCAATTGCCCGAGCGGCCTGACATCCCAGTCCTCCGGGATCACTCCCAACTCAGTCTGTTTATACCCCGGTTTTACCTCGGCACTCATACCGCAAACCCCATCTTGGTCAGATGCGCATTGACCTTGGCCGCTAGTGCTTCCACCTCGGCATTCAGAGCCGGCAGCGGTGTGGCATAGCGCTCGGCCAACTGGCGGATACGCCCGGTGAGTGCCTGCGAGACGCGATCTAGTTCGGTCTGTACATCGGTTTGCAGGGTGACCAGCCATTTGTCGTCGACCACCAGGGTTTTCAGCTCGGCTTCGCTGATCTGGGCGTAGTGGGCCTGCACCTTGGCATCCAGCATTTTCTGCGCGGTTTTGACCTTTTTGCTGGCTTCGGCTTCACGCTCGATGAGCGCCAGGCAGTGTTCCAGCGCTTGGCGCTCTTCGTCGGCGTCGAGGTCGTGTTTGATCGCCTTGAGGCGAGCCTTGACGCTGGCGGAGGTGAGTTTGCCCTTATCGGTTTTGCCTTCAACCAATGGGCCGTCTTCTCCGCCCTGCTCCTCGTCCAGCTCTTCCAGCTCGCGGCTGATGACGTCGCGCTTCGCTTCCAGCTCAGTGATGGCGGCAGCCTCGGCGGCGTAATAGCGGCGTACTATCAATTCGGGCGGCAGCAGATCGGTATTGGGCTCGCCCTTGGCTGGGCCGCTGGCGATCAGCGGCTGCCAGCCATCGATCACCAGTTGGTACACATCATCCTGCAAAGTGGCGTACCAGTAGTCCTGGAGGTGTTGGTAGACGTCGTAGGCATCCAGCAGCGGCGCGGCCTCGAAGCGATGCAGCAGGTCTTCTGCCAACTCTTTGAGTAGTGCCTTGGGCTGGTCGCCAATGGCGATGCCGGCGAGGTTCGGGCGGTGATCGGCGCGCCAGGCCTCGAACAGGCCCGCCACCGTCTGGCGAAAAGCGTCGAACTCGGCGTGACCGAAGATGGTTGGCTTGATCTCGCTGATGGCGACTTTGAGGCTGAGATAGCCGGGACGCAGGGGCTCGAACAGTGCGCCGCGCAGGTTAGGCATGACCTGCCAGTAGGGATGCAGGGCCTCGATATCCCGCTCGGGAATGCCGCCATGCAGGTGGGCCTCGATGTCCTGAAGATCCTCTGCTTCGCTGGTGTCGATATAGCGCGGGATATTCAGGTTGAAGTCGTTGGCTTCGATCTCAGCCATTGGCACCAGTCGAGCGAATTTCTCCACCTCAATCTGCTGGGTGAAGGTATCGACGATCTTGTGGATGTCCTGCTCACGCAGACGGTTCTTGTTGCCGTCCTTGATAAAACCCTTGCTGGCGTCGATCAGGAACAGGCCCTTGCGACCAGCACTGCCTTCCTTGTCCAGCACGATGATGCAGGCAGGAATGCCGGTGCCATAGAACAGGTTGGCGGGCAGGCCGATGATGCCTTTGATATAGCCCTGCTGGAGGATGCGCTTGCGGATCAAACCTTCAGCACCACCACGGAACAAAACACCGTGGGGCAGAATCACCGCTGCTTTGCCGGTGCTCTTCAGTGAAGTGAGCATGTGCAGGAGGAAGGCGTAGTCACCGTTCTTGTCCGGTGGGATGCCGTAGCTAAAGCGGCTGTACTCATCCTCTGCCGGGTTGAAGCCATTGCTCCAGGCCTTGGTTGAGAACGGCGGGTTGGCGACGATAAAGTCGAACAGCTTGAGGTTGCCCATCGAGTCTTTGAAATGCGGGGCGGAAAGGGTGTTGTCCTTCCAGATTTCCGCCGTGGGGCAGTCGTGCAGAATCATGTTCATCTTGGCCAAAGCGCTGGTGGCGTTGTCCATTTCCTGGCCGTAGATGGCCAGATCCAGGCCGGTGACGCTCTTGGCTTCGTCGTGGGCCTTGAGCAGCAGCGAACCCGAGCCGCAGGTCGGGTCGTAAATGCTCTGCTTGCTGTCGGTGGCACCGGCCAGGCCGATAACCTGGGCCATGATCCGCGACACTTCAGCAGGGGTGTAGAACTGGCCCTTGCTCTTGCCGGACTCGGTGGCGAAGTGGCGCATCAGGTATTCGTAGGCATCCCCAAGGATGTCGTCGCCCTGGGCGCGGTTGCTGCGGAAATCCAGCCCCGGCGAGTTGAAGATGCTGACCAGGTTGGACAGGCGGTCGACCATCTCCTTGCCCTTGCCGAGCTTCTCCTGGTCGTTGAAGTCGGCCACGTCGATGACGCCGGTGAGGTTATTGGCCTCGGCCAGGCGGGCAATGATCTGGTTGATCTTGTCGCCGATCTCCTTGTCGCCCTTGAGCGCCACCATATCGGCAAAGCTGCCGCCTTCCGGCACCTCGATCAGCGAGTTGGGGTCGCCTGCGTACTTGTCCGAAACGTACTTCACGAAGAGCAGCACCAGGACATAGTCCTTGTACTGCGAGGCATCCATCCCGCCACGCAGCTCGTCGCAGGATTTCCAGAGGGAGGAATAGAGTTCGGATTTCTTGATTGCCATCGGGCGTACTACCTTGCAATGCGAAATGGCAGGTAGCTGAGGCTCATGACCTCGTCCGCGTCCCTGCCGAAGGATGGGGCGAGAGTATCAGAAATGTGGAGCAGGCCTCATCTATGGGCGGCAGCAGAATTGCCATCGAGATGCTGAATTTCTGAAAGACAGGCGCCAACGCCACATCAGCCTCTAGGATGCGGCATCGGCGGATCGAGGCTTGAGTTTTAAAGAGATTCCTTCCTTGTCGCCCTCAATGACCAGATCATCTCCCACAGCCCAGCCAAGCTTCTCCAGTAGCGCCGGAGGAAGCTCAACGATGACGTCTCCGCTACCATCTCCTGGGTCTTGGCAGACAACTCGCCAGCTCTCTGATGTAGCCATGGCTTTGATCTCACGGTTAAAGAACTCAGTATGGCCCAGTATCGCCTTGGGCAGGACGGTTTCATCGGGAGGGAGCAACGTTGCCATACAGTTACCAACCGCAAAGCGCTGAAGCCACATTTTGGCATTCTGAACTACACGACAGTGCCATCGACATTTTGATACCTAGAAAACTTGTGGCCTCACTTTAAAGTGACGAGAAATCGATAGAGCGAGAGCCAAAATGTTATCTACAGCCTTTCAGTTCCCAACACTCGGTCATTTCAACAAGGTGCTATGTGACTGCCTAGGCCTTTGGAGCAGCGACGGGAAGAGTGTCGAGTTTCATGTACCTGCCAGTGAAAAGGCCAGGCGGGAAGCATTGAGATCTGCTTTCGAGGCAATTAAGAGAGAGAACGGCACTTATGGGTCTCTCGACGAGCTTGTGTCCGTCACGACTCAGATCGCACCGGAATCAAAGCAGGAAGTAAAAAAGAGCAAGACCATTCAGTCCTATGTGTCCTATCTGGCCAAAGAGGATTACTCCTCATACGAAGAACTCAGGGAGTTAACAGGCTATATCGAGATTCTCGTCCATGAGAAATACGGAGCCTCGAAAGTTTCCGATCTTGCAGCGAAACTCTACACTTCAGCGTTGCTACACTACAGAGAGTTCATAAGGGAGTACTCGGCAACATCTGAAGACTGCATTGATGCCTACCAAGGTTTTCTTGCAGGCACAATGATCGACCTGGTCAGAGCTATCTCCGATGTGGAGCCAAGGGGAGTCCTCGGTAAGAGTACAGAAACGAGCAGATGGCCTCTGCGTGAGTTTGTCGAGAAATTCTGTAAGGAAACTGGGGTGACACCGTACAAACTTCACCAGTTTCACGCTCTTCGTAAGCAATCCGTTAACTGCAACCTGACTGACAGCGAGCTATGGGGATTAGATTTCTCGTCAAAGCCGGTCAGTACGCAGTCAAAGCAGGTATTTGAGCGAATGAGCAAGGAAGGCAAAATAAAATGGGAAGTTATTTATCCATTTATCAAGCCGCTTGCGTGTCTTTTGCCTGCGGAGGCTGAGGGGCATGGGTTTGCCAACAAAGCTTTTTGTGCCTTTGTGTCCCACAACCTGTATATGCATGCCACCGAGATAGGCGATTTTGACCCCAGCACTCAACCCCAATACCCAAAGATTAAAACCCTAGACAGCGCCACTCCAATCAGCGACTGCATTGATCAGATACTGCATGACGACGTAGTCGATGAGAAATTATTGGATGATGCGTTTGGAGCGTACCATGAATTCTTGACAAACCTTAGATCAATAGGGGCATTTTTGTCCTGCGACACCGCCATACCTGACGGGCTTGCAGTTCTATACAAAAAGGATTATCTGAAGTTTTTTGAAAAAGAATGGCTATCCAACTTAACAAACACTCCAGCGTGGATTGAAGACTGGTCATTGGCTAGTAGATTCATGCTAACCGGCGCCAGTGAAAGCGCACTAAAACATTTCAAGCAGGCACTTGAAAAGGCTAAGTATTCCGCAGGCCCTCTGTTCATTCCTTTTTATGTGCAAGTATGCGCATTCTGCAAATCGCAGTTTAAAGTGCTATCTCGCAATGGTGAAGAAGAGGTATTTGACCGGTTTTATGATTCATTGGGAGGCGAAGCCGCAAAATATGCTGGTCTACTAGGGTACACTCCTGGCTCCACCCGTGATCCCGAAACGCTTTTGCCTAAGTTCAATCTCCCTGGAAAGAATCGTCTGATCATTCAGGAAATCGACATATTGACTGGGTGGTTGCTTAATGGCAAGAAACTATAGCGTTTACGTTCAGGGACAGATGGTGGTAATGAAATTATGTTAACCGCTCAAGTTGAACATGCACATAATAACAGGCTGGAGAGTCGCTCTGGGGCAAGCACCTCTCAGAATCACCAATATAATTACAGCGCTTGCATAGCCCCTGCGCATGGTTGCAACGTTCAAGCAAACGCAGTCTTACAAGGACGACACTTGATGCACCAGAAACGAATTGCTTTGTTGATCGATTGCGACAACGTCAGTCACAGTGCCATTGAAGGCGTGCTGGAAGAGCTCGCCAAATACGGCATGGTCAACGTACGACATGCTCATGGTGACTGGAAGAGCGACGGTCTCTCTGGCTGGGTTGAGCGGCTCCATCCATTCGCTATCCGCCCGATGCAGCAGTTCGCCTACACCAAGGGCAAGAACGCAACTGACGCAGCCATGATCATCGATGCGATGGATCTGCTGTACAGCAAGAACATCGACGCTTTTGCCCTGATGACCAGCGACAGCGACTTCACTCCACTGGCTCTACGCCTTCAAGAAAGTGGCTTCCCGGTGTATGGCTTTGGCGAGAAGAAGACTCCTTCTGCCTTTGTGCATGCATGCACGTCGTTCATCTACGTGGAGAATCTTGTACGGGCCGCAGACGACGACAAGGTTTCTCAGGACGAACAACCCCGGAAAAAGTCTCGAAATGAGCTGCGTTGCGACACATCCCTAGTGCGCTTGCTTCGAAACGCGGCAGACCAAACAGCCGGGGATGATGGCTGGTCGCTTCTCAGCAGGGCATCGGACTACATCCACAACAACAGTTCGTTCTCTGTGGTGAACTATGGCTATCAGAAACTGGGCGATCTCATACGCACCTCGGAGCTGTTCGATGTTGAGATGCGCGGGACGGCCATGGTTATCCGAACCATTCGCAAACAGACGTCAGCACAAAGCCAAGAGCCTGCCCTTGCGACCTCTGCTTGACCTCATCTCGCAAGCAAAGCGCATGAATAGCCTAACGGAGACCGGCCTTGAGTAATCGGATACTACCCTTCAGCCCTCAAGACCTTGAGGCTGTCTCCCGCGTACTGGCCGATACTGCACGAGGCCTTAGCGGATCCCAGATCGGCTGGCTACTACAAGAGATCCGGGTTGAGGATGTAGACCCCGGCAATACCAAATGGAAACGCCTCTACAACGCGCTCGCCGCCGCCCAAAACAAGCACCAGGTCGGCAATCACCTCATTCAGTTCATCAACGCAGCGATGAACCCAGTGAGCTATGCCAGAGACCGTGAGTCCTTCATCTGGAGACGCAACGAACTCAATGTGGTTCTGGCGTTTTCAGGCTTTTATGTACGCGACGACGGCAAGGTTGGCCATGCTAATCGGGCAGCGACCCTAGACGCCGCTCTCGCCCGCGCAGGCAAACTCAAATCGGCCTTGGAAAACCGATCTGTACACGAGGAAGTCTATAAATACTGCCGCTCTGAGCTACTGGATGAGAACTATTTTCACGCCGTATTTGAGGCGACCAAGGGGGTCGCACAAAGGATCCGCGATCTTTCTGGATTGGGCGGTGATGGCGCTGACCTGGTCAATAAGGCCTTCACTGGTCAGTCCCCCGTATTGGCACTAGGGCCGCTGAACACCGAATCCGAGAAAAGCGAGCAAAGAGGCTTTGCCAACCTGCTGATTGGTTTGTTCGGGGCAGTTCGTAACCCTCTAGCCCATGCGACAAAAACCAATTGGCCCATGTCTGAACAGGACGCGCTAGACATCTTCTCACTGGTGTCGCTGGTTCACCGCAAGCTTGATGGTGTCAGTCTGGCTGGAGGCCAGTAGAGCTCTCCTGGCGCTCAAACACTCAGATCAAGCTGAGCCCTCAGCCTACGCAACCCCGGAGGGTCAAGGTCAATCGGGAGGTCGGCCAGGATGAGGATTGCCAGTTGGCTCTTTGCCTGTCTCAACACACGAAAGTGCGTCGATTCATCGTGCGATGTGAACCCAGCAGTGGTCGCTCACCTGTCTCAATATTGGCCAACAGAATCCCCGCCAACTCCGCCATGCCCTCAGCACTCACCAAGCCCAGCTGCTCGTCGAACTGACCGTTACGCTGCATCAGACTCAGGTGAGCGCTGATCATCTGCTCCACCTTCTGGGCGCCAAAGGCCGTTAGCACTACCGCCCACAGAGCCCTCTCTTGAACGCGCGTCATATCTTGCTCAATAAAAAGGGCCGCTAACGCGACCCTTGGCTGTCTCGAAACCGAGGGTGTACGAATTTTTGTGTAACCGACTCATGAGCGACACTGTCGCTCCGAACCGGAGACACCATGAGCAAGACG
>NZ_RHQP01000028.1:31754-80164 GCF_003935465.1 Pseudomonas sp. o96-267 | reverse complement strand
ATGGTGCGTTCCGGTTACCCGCAGGCGTTCGGCGCCGGCATCGTGTGTAACGCCGGTACCCTGGGCATCCTGATTCCACCGTCGATCGTGATGGTGGTGTACGCCGCTGCCACCGAGCAGTCGGTGGGCAAGCTGTTCATGGCCGGTGTGATCCCCGGCATCATGCTCGGCCTGGTGCTGATGATCGCGATCTACATCGTCGCGCGCATCAAGAAGCTGCCGGCCCTGCCGCGTGCCAGCTTCCGCGAGTGGCTGCGTTCCGCCCGTGAGGCGTTCTGGGGCCTGCTGCTGATGGTGATCATCCTCGGCGGTATCTACACCGGCATGTTCACCCCGACCGAGGCTGCGGCCGTGGCGGCGGTATACGCCGGCTTCGTCGCCCTGTTCGTGTACAAGGACCTGACCATCCGCGAGTGCCCGAAGGTGCTGCTGGAGTCCGGCAAGCTGACCATCATGCTGATGTTCATCATCGCCAACGCCATGCTCTTCGCTCACGTGCTGACCACCGAGCAGATTCCCCAGCAGATCACCGCCTGGGTGGTGGAGCTGGGCCTGCAGCCATGGCAGTTCCTGCTGGTGGTGAACATCGTGCTGCTGGTCGCCGGTGCCTTCATGGAGCCGTCGGCGATCATCCTGATCCTGGCGCCGATCCTGTTCCCGATCGCCATGCAACTGGGCATCGACCCGATTCACCTGGGCATCATCATGGTGGTGAACATGGAGATCGGCCTGATCACGCCGCCAGTGGGGCTGAACCTGTTCGTGACCTCGGCGGTAACGGGAATGCCGCTGACGGCAGTGATCCGCGCGGCGATGCCATGGCTGATGCTGCTGCTGAGCTTCCTGATGATCATCACCTACATCCCAGCGGTATCTATGGCGTTGCCGAACTGGTTGGGGATGAGCTGAGCAATTATGTCTACCTCTGTGCCCGGCCTTGTGCCGGGTTTTTTTATCTGCGTGCCTCGACGTATCCATGACGCTGTCGAATTGGCTCGCCATATGCCAGGCAGGGCTTCAAGACCATGGTCTTAGAGCGGTAAGACCATGGTCGAATGGCCTCACGAAGGGTCGGGGGATACAAAAGGCACCATACAAAAACAACTCCCCGTCGAGGTGATTTCATGAGTGCTGCGTCCCTTTACCCTGTGCGTCCCGAAGTGGCCGCGCGGACCCTCACTGACGAGGCCACCTACAAGGCCATGTACCAACAGTCCGTGGTCAACCCCGAGGGTTTCTGGCGCGAGCAGGGCAAGCGCATCGACTGGATCAAGCCCTACAACAAGGTCAAGCAGACCACCTTCGACGATCACCATGTCGACATCAAGTGGTTCGCCGATGGCACCCTGAACGTCTCCTACAACTGCCTCGACCGTCACCTGGAAGAGCGCGGCGACCAGGTCGCGATCATCTGGGAGGGCGACGATCCGTCCGAGCACCGGGAAATCACCTACCGCGAGCTGCACGAGCAAGTGTGCAAGTTCGCCAACGCCCTGCGTGGCCAGGACGTGCACCGCGGCGACGTGGTGACCATCTACATGCCGATGATCCCGGAAGCCGTGGTAGCCATGCTGGCCTGCGCGCGCATCGGTGCAATCCACTCCGTGGTGTTCGGCGGTTTCTCGCCGGAAGCTCTGGCCGGGCGCATCATCGATTGCCAGTCCAAGGTTGTTATCACCGCTGACGAAGGGCTGCGTGGCGGCAAGAAAGTACCGCTCAAAGCGAACGTCGACGACGCCCTGACCAACCCCGAGACACGCAGCATCCAGAAGGTCATCGTGGTGCAGCGCACCGGTTCCGAAATCAAGTGGAACCAGCATCGTGACATCTGGTACGAAGACCTGATGAAGGTGGCTGGCAGTGTCTGCGCGCCGAAGGAAATGGGCGCCGAAGAAGCCCTGTTCATCCTCTACACCTCCGGTTCCACCGGCAAGCCCAAGGGCGTGCTGCACACCACCGGCGGCTACCTGGTATACGCCTCGCTGACCCATGAGCGCGTGTTCGACTACCGTCCGGGCGAAGTCTTCTGGTGCACCGCCGACATCGGTTGGGTCACCGGCCACACCTACCTGGTCTACGGGCCGCTGTCCAACGGTGCCACTACCGTGATGTTCGAAGGCGTACCGAACTATCCGGACGTTTCGCGCGTGGCCAAGATCGTCGACAAGCACAAGGTCAACATCCTCTACACTGCCCCGACCGCCATTCGCGCCATGATGGCCGAGGGCAAGGCCGCGGTCGAAGGCGCCGATGGTTCCAGCCTGCGTCTGCTTGGATCGGTCGGTGAGCCGATCAACCCGGAAGCCTGGCAGTGGTACTACGAGAACGTCGGTCAGAGCCGTTGCCCAATCGTCGACACCTGGTGGCAGACCGAGACCGGTGCCTGCCTGATGACCCCGCTGCCGGGTGCCCATGGCCTAAAGCCGGGCTCCGCTGCACGTCCGTTCTTCGGCGTACAGCCGGCGCTGGTGGATAACCTGGGCAACATCATCGAAGGCGCTGCCGAAGGCAACCTGGTGATCATCGATTCCTGGCCGGGCCAGGCGCGCACCTTGTACGGCGACCATGACCGCTTCGTCGACACCTACTTCAAGACCTTCCGTGGCATGTACTTCACTGGTGACGGTGCGCGCCGCGACGAAGACGGCTACTGGTGGATCACCGGCCGTGTCGACGACGTACTCAACGTCTCCGGCCACCGCATGGGTACCGCCGAAGTGGAAAGCGCCATGGTCGCCCACCCGAAAGTGGCCGAGGCCGCGGTGGTCGGTGTACCGCACGACATCAAAGGGCAGGGCATCTACGTCTACGTCACCCTCAATGCGGGCGAAGAAGCATCGGAACAACTGCGTCAGGAACTGCGCAACTGGGTGCGCAAGGAGATCGGTCCGATCGCCACGCCGGACGTGATTCAGTGGGCTCCGGGCTTGCCGAAGACCCGCTCGGGCAAGATCATGCGCCGTATCCTGCGCAAGATCGCCACCGCCGAATACGATTCCCTCGGCGACATCTCCACGCTGGCCGATCCTGGCGTGGTGCAGCACCTCATCGACACGCATCGCCAGATGCAAGCCGCCTGCGCCTGATCGGTAACGGCAAACGAAAACCCCGCCCGGCCAAAAGCCCGGCGGGGTTTTTCATTTCTGGGAGGAGTGAAAGCCAGCAGGGTGGATCTTGTTGTACGTTTTATTTATTTGTACAAGTTTTGTATAGGTATGCATAATGGCGCTGCGCCATGTCTCTCGGGGCATCACTTCCTTGTGCGTGTCGCCGCTATCCCATAGTCAATGCCTACCTTTGCGCTCCGAGGACGTCTTCATGTTTGCCAATCTCAGCATTTCTCAAAAGCTGTATGCGGGTTTCGGCGTTGTTCTGCTGATCATCCTGATCCTTGTGTTATCTACCTGGCGTGGTTTCAGTGAGGTCGACAGTACGGTCAAGCGCAACATCCATACCTACGATGTGATCAACGAGTCAGCCGATCTGTTGGCGAGCCTGATCAATATCGAGACCGGTATGCGTGGTTTCGTCATCACCGGCCGCGAGCAGTTCCTCGCCCCCCTAACCGAAGGTGAGCACGCATTTCAGGAACATTTCGCCAAGTTGCGCAATCTGACCGCCGACAACCCGGCTCAACAGCAGCGTCTCAATCAGTTGCTGAGCGCGCATGACCAGTGGATGCGGGAAGACATCGACAGCAATGTCGAATTGCGCCGCAAGGTGAGCGCCGGTTCGCAGCCCATCGAGGCAGTAATCGAGCAGGTCAGTGCGGGCCGCGACAAAGCCAAGATGGATGGCATGCGCCTGTTGCTCAAAGACCTGCAGGCCGAGGAGAGCGCATTGTTGGAGCAACGCTCGGCATCCATGCAATCGGCCAAGTCTTCGTCGCTGGTGATTCTCCTGCTGGGTGGGCTGGCCGCTGTAGTACTGGCCCTGAGTGTTGCCTTCGTGCTGTCTCGAAGCATTGCCGGGCGCTTGCAACAGGTCGTCGACGTCGCCCGCAGCATCGCCCAGGGGCGCCTGGATTCGAGCATCAGCCGTGCCGGTGGTGACGAGATCGGCGTGCTGCTGGATGCCTTCGCTACCATGCAGGAGCGTCTGCGCGAGATGATCGGGCAGATTCGCTCTGGCGCCGAGCAACTGGTCGCCTCGGCGCAGAACATCTCCAGCGCGTCAACGCAGCTGTCGGTGTCGACTCAGGAGCAGTCACAGGCAGCGTCCAGCATGGCGGCGACGGTCGAGGAGCTGACGGTTAGCATCAATCATGTCGCTGACAACGCCAACGAGGCCCATGGCCTGTCGAGTGAGTCGGGACGGCAATCGGCCGATGGCGGTACGGTGATTCAGAGCACGTTGTCGAGCATGCAGCGCATTGCCGATACCGTGCAGGGCGCCGCTGTGCAGATTAGCGAGCTGGGCCAGCATTCGGACCAGATTTCCTCGATCGTCAACGTGATCAAGGAGATTGCCGATCAGACCAACCTGCTGGCCCTAAACGCGGCGATCGAGGCCGCGCGTGCCGGTGAGCAGGGCCGTGGCTTTGCCGTGGTTGCCGACGAGGTGCGTCTGCTGGCGCAGCGTACTGCCAATTCCACCCAGGAAATCACCGAGATGATCAAGAAGATCCAGACCGGTACGCGCAATGCGGTGGGCAACATGGAGATCGGCGTGCAGCAGGTCAGCAGCGGGGTGGAGCAGGCCAACCAGGCAGGCGATGCCATCGTCACTATCCGTCAGGCCTCCGAGCGCGTGGTTGGTGTGGTCGATCAGATTTCTCTGGCACTGCGTGAGCAGACGGTGGCCAGCCAGGACGTGGCGCGCAACGTCGAACGCATCGCGCAGATGTCGATGCAGAACAGTGAGGCAGTGGCCGATACGGCAAGCACTGCGAGAGATCTGCAGCAGCTCGCCCTGTCTCTGGAAAGACAGGTGGATTACTTCAAGCTCTGATTCGTTAGCAGCCGGTGTCGTCTCCTGGTCAGGACCCGTTCAATGGACATTGTCAGCCCCAGTATTTTCCCTGAACCCTTTCGTTCGGTTGGCTGTAACGAGTGCCGCAATCCCGAAGCGCTGGGGTTCGATTTCACCATGGCGTTCCAGCTGATTCTGGATGTCGAGGAACAGCGGCCATTCGCCTACGAGGCATTAGTGCGTGGTCTCAATGGCGAGTCTGCGGGGGAAATACTCGGGCGGGTCAACGACGGCAATCGCTATCGCTTCGATCAGGCGTGCCGGGTCAAGGCCATCGAGTTGGCGGCTGGCCTCGGCCTGCACAAGATTCCCGACTGTCTGCTCAGCATCAATTTTCTGCCTAATGCGGTTTACCGGGCCGAGACCTGTATTCGCGCCACCTTGGAGGCAGCCAGGCGCTTCGACTTTCCACGCGAACGGCTGATGTTCGAGGTGACCGAGGGAGAGCAGATCCACGATGCGGAGCACCTCAAGCGAATCTTCGCCGAGTACGGCAAGCAGGGCTTCACCACCGCCATCGACGATTTTGGCGCGGGCTATTCCGGGCTCAATCTGCTGGCCGAGTTTCAACCGCACCTACTCAAGCTGGACATGGCCCTGACCCGCGGCATCGATCAGGACCCGGTGCGCCAGGCCATCGTCGCCGGTATCGTGCTGGTCGCACAGCGTCTAGGCATTCGCATCATCGCCGAGGGCATCGAAAGTGTTGGTGAGCGTGATGCGTTGATCGAGCTTGGTATCCGCTACATGCAAGGCTTTTTCTTCGCCAGGCCTGCGTTGGACAGGCTCTGCTGCGTCTGATGAAGCGTGAGGTGGGCATGGGTAGGTATTGTGGCACCCACCCGGCCATTTGGCTTTCGTCTTGCAAGTTGATGGGGCTGCAGTGCTTCACCCGTCGAGATTAGCCGGTGGCGGCACGCGTCGGCTGTGCAGAATCATCCAACGCAGCAGATCAGTTAGCCTGACCTGGTGATGGCTGACCATTTCCCATTGCGTGCATTCGTTGACGTAGAGTTCGACGTAACGACTGAGCACCAGATGGCAGCGGTCATCGCTCAGACGCAAATCGACCTCCCGGCAATGCAGCGATAGCGAGTCGGGATTCCTGATCCGCTGATAGAGCAGCAGCGAGTCTTCAGTTCTACTCATCGGCCGTTTCCGCTTCGCAGTTAACCGACGCTTCCAGTGCCGCGCCGAGCTTGCCTTCCGCGACGAACTGCGCGCGGCGTTCGGCCACGGTATCGCGCAGTGCAGCGTAGTAGTCAGGCTGCCGTTGCAGCGCGTCGGTCATGGGCAGACGCTGCGCACGACCGTCGATCGTGCCGCCGACAGTGCTGATGGTGCCGAGCGTATCCAGGGTATCGCTGTTGCTGCCGAACGGGTCTATGGCAAAACCCAGCACACGGCCGGTGGCGTCGCGCAGGTTGGACGTACCGAACAGCGGCAGTTCGACGATAGGGCCGTCGGCAATGTTCCATACGCTGAAGGTCTGGCCGAAGTCGGCTCGGTGACGCTCCAGGCCAAAGCGGCTCGATACGTCGATCAACCCCACCACACCCACTGTGCTGTTGGTAATGAAGCGCGTGGCCGTGACCATCGAGCGCTTGGGGTTGCCTTGCAGCAGATCGTTGATGAACACCATCGGTTCGCCAAAATTGGCCGAGAAGTTGTGCACGCCGCTCTGAGCGAATTCGGGCAACTGTCGATAGCCGCGGGCAGCGGGGGCGAGCAGGTAGTCGTCGAGTGCTCGGTTGACCACGAATATGCCACGGTTGATCGATTCGGCTGGGTCGTTCACCACATAGTCCGGCGTAGCGACGCAGCCCGCCGAATCGATGACAGGCGGCGGGTTACTGGCACAACCACTGGCTAGCAGCATGGTCATGGCGAGCGTGAGAGGGCGCGCGGCAGGGGGTACAAATGTTGTGACGGACATGCGGAACACCTCGATAGGAAACTGCGCCGAGGCTGCCAAGATATTTTTGCCCGTGAATGTCCGCTCTGTTGCCAACAGGAAGCTTTGTTGCCGGATTGAAATATATGACGGCAGGCGTTCGATGGTTTTAGATAGGCGCTCGCAAACGTATCGAGGGTGTGCTGACCGTGAGTCGCTTGTTGCTGGTGGACGACGACACCGAAGTTCTTGCTTTGCTGAAGAAGTTTCTCGAACAGCATGGCTACAGCGTGGACGTTGCCACTGACGGGCAGGCGTTGTGGCGTGCGCTCGAGCGGCAACTGCCGGATCTGGTGATTCTCGACGTGATGCTGCCGGGCGACAGTGGCCTGGTATTGTGTCAGCGCCTGCGCACCGAGCATTCGATGGCGATCATCATGCTGACGGCGATGAGCGAGCTGAGTGACCGCGTAGTGGGGCTGGAACTGGGCGCTGATGACTACCTCAGCAAGCCTTTCGATGCCCGCGAATTGCTGGCGCGGGTGCGTGCGGTTTTGCGCCGTACGGGCGAGGTACGCAGCGTGCTGCATGAGCGGCCACGATCGATTCTGGAATTCGCTGGCTGGCAGCTCGACGTGACCCGCCGTGAGCTGCGCTCACCGGACAAAGTTCTGATTCCACTGTCGGCTGGCGAGTTTGAACTGCTGTTGGTCCTCGCCGAGCATCCGCAGCGTGTGCTCAGTCGCCAGCAACTGCTCGACATGGCACGCGGTGAAGCCTATGACGCTTTTGATCGTAGCGTCGACGTGCAGGTCAGTCGGCTACGGCGCAAGCTCGATGCCGAACCCTCGCGTAGTTCGATGATTCGTACCATCCGTCATATCGGCTATCTCTTCACGCCCAGCGTGGTAGTGAAACGATGAGATGGCTGACGCGACTCAAGGGTGGTGTCTGGCTGACGCGTGACACCGTCGCACGCTGGATCGCCCTGACTACCCTGGCATCGATGCTCACCGCCTTGCTGCTGAGTTCACTGCTCAGTCTGCTGGCGGGCGTATGGGCGCGACCGCCGTTGCAGGAGGCGGGCCTGATGGAACGCATGGCCAGTATTGCCCGGATTGCCGATGCGCTGCCGCCCGAGCAGCGGCAGAAGGTGGCTGATGCCGCTAGCGATGAAGCCTTCAACGCCCGATGGTTACGGCAGCATAGTGACGCTCAGCTGCCGGCGATCGATGACTCTGCTTTCCGTTACGGTGCTGAGCTTTTGCTGCAGTTGTTGCAGCGGCCGCAAGCCAGGATCGAGGCCTATGAGCCGAAGGACTGGCCGTCGCCGCGTGATGAAAGCCGTTACGTGTTGATGATCGAACTGGCCGATGGCAGCTGGATGGAGTTCTCCACACCGTCACGCGTCTGGGGGCTGGAGAGGGTGCCACGCAGTTTGGTGTATCTGGTCTTGATGATGATCTCGACCATCATCGTGGCACTGGTTGCCACACGCTATCTGGCTGCTCCGCTGGAGCGCTTCGCGCAGGGAGCAAGGCGCTTCGGCGTGGACTTCAGGGCGCCGCCGATAACCCCAGAGGGGCCTCAGGAAATCCGTCAGGTCATCGTTGCGTTCAATGCCATGCAGTCGCGGCTACGGCACTTTCTCGATGATCGTACGCAGATGCTGGCGGCCATTTCCCATGATCTTCGAGCGCCGCTGACGCGCATGCGGCTGCGCGCTGAGTTCATCGAGGATGCGCAGCAGCAGGCGAAGCTGTTCAGCGACGTCGACGAAATGCAGACCATGGTCAACTCGGCGCTGGATTTCTTTCGTGACGAGGCTCGCCTCGAAACGGCGACAGCTTTCGACCTGAGTGAGTTGTTGCACACCATCGTCGACGACTTCAAGGATGCCGGCGAACAGGTGGTGATACAGGTACCTAGGCGCCAGGTGTATGTCGGTCGGCCAATCGCGATCAAGCGCATGCTGGTCAACCTGCTGGAGAACGCCGTCAGATACGGACGTGAGGCGCAGGTGACGCTGCAGGCCGATGACGAGGGCGTCGAAATCCGCGTGCTCGACCGTGGGCCGGGTATCCCCGTGGAACAGCAGGAGGCGGTATTTGCGCCGTTCTACCGTCTGGAGGCCTCACGCAACAAACACACTGGCGGCGTTGGCCTGGGGTTGTCGGCTGCGGGTGCCACGGTGCTGGAGCATGGTGGTCGGCTGAGTCTGGGCAATAGAACGGAGGGCGGGCTGGAGGTGCGGGTGGTGCTGCCATTCGCCTAGCAGGCTGTTGAAAAACTACCTACGTTGCCATTGCTACGTTAAAAACAGGCTCAAAATGCTCATTTACAGCTCGTAAATTCCGCTTTTTCGCCTGCTTTTGCCTTGCACTGGCTGCCTCGCCTACGTTTTTCAACGGCCTCCTAGCGTGGCGACGGAGAGCATCCGCCGCCATGGCATTCAGAGTGCGCCAAATACCTTCTTCGCCAGGCTGGTAGCAGCGCCGGCCGGGTTCTGGCGGATATTGGCCTCCTGCTTGGCAATCATCTCGAACAGGCCATCGAGCGCCTGTTCGGTGACGTAGCTTTCTACCGTGCTGTTCTTGGCATCGCCCACGCCAAAGCTGGCGGCTTGGCCGGCGAAGGCGTTGTATTGCTGGGCCAGGCCGACCTGATCGGTGGCCTGCTTGACGATGGGTAGGAACTTGGCGCGGATCTGCTCGCGGCTGCTCTTGTTCAGGTACTGGGTGGCCGAGTCCTGTGGGCCGCTGAGAATCGACTTGGCGTCTGCCACGGTCATCTTCTTCACCGCGTCGACCAGCAACGCCTGAGCTTGAGGCACGGCGGCCTCGGCGGCCTTGTTCATGCTCGCTTCGAGCTGATCGACCTGGGCGCCCATGCCCATCATTTTCATGGTCTTGGCGGCTTTGCCGAGTTTGCCGGGCAGTTCGATGCGTACGTCCGGGTTGTTGCTGAAACCGCCGGGCGTGCCCAATTGCTTGACGGCCACCTGGGCGCCCTGGATCAGCGCATCCTTGAGGCCGCCGCTGGCGTCCTGCTGGCTCAGATCGGAGAGGGACAGTGCGAAGACGTTGGCCGATAGCAGCAAGCTAGCGGCGAGAGTAGTGAGGCGCAGCATGATGATGATCCTTGCATCGGGGGGAAATGCTGTGAGCTTAACGGAGTCTGCAGCGTAGACAAGCCAACCGATAAGCGTGGATGGGCAGCACGCTCAGCTATGGCTATGATCGGCGCCATGAATTCACCGCTTCCCCTCCGAAACTCTTGCCCTCCGGGTGCCTGCGACAGCCAGCGCGATGAGCTGCTGGGGGTGCCGGGTGCCGACACGCGCGTGCTGTTACTAACGCGTAACGAGGAGCAGCGCCTTCTGGAGCGTCTGGAAAGCCTGCAGAGCCTGGAAGACCTCGAGCGTATGCAGCAGCGTATGTTCGAAAACCTGGGCATTCGCCTGCATATCGAACCCGCACATGGCGAGGTACGCAGCATGCGCGGCATTCACATGCGCTTCGACGCGCATCCTGGTTTGTGTCGTAAAACGCGGCAAAGCATCCCGGCAGCGATCCGCCGGGCCATGGAGAAAAGACCGGAAATCGCCTGGCGCCTGCTCGATGCCAACGATTTGCTGGGAGCCGGCTAGGTCGAATACGCATTGATCGAAAACGACAACGCCACGCATAAGCGTGGGGTTGTCGTTTGTAGCGGGTGAGCAGATTAGGGTTTGTACGAAAAGTCGTCGAGCGAAGGTCAGGCGAGGCAAAAACGGGTGAGGAAGCGGAGTTTACGTGCTGTAAATGAGCATTCCGAACCCGTTTTTAACGAAGCATCACCGAGCGCAGGCACTTTTCGTACAGAGCCTAGCGCTGCCAGCCACCGCCTAGCGCCCGGAACAGATCGGCCAGCGCCAGTTGGCGGTCGGTGCTGATCTGGATCAGCGTGGTCTGGTCGTTGAAGCTGCTGCGTTGCGCATCCAGGTAGCGCAGATGGTCATCCACACCGCCTCTGTAGCGGGCTTCAGCCAGGGCTTCGGCCGCTCGGCTGGACTCGGCCAGGGCACGCCGCGCGGTTTCCTCACGGCGCAGTGTGTCGGTGGCGGCAAGAGCGTCGGCGACTTCGCGGAAGGCGGTCTGGATGGTGCCTTCGTAGTTGGCCACGGCGGCGTCCTGGCGGACTTCGGCGAGATCCAGATTGGCGCGATTGCGACCGCCAGCGAAGATCGGCAGCGACAGCGTCGGGGCGAAGCTCCAGGCCCGCGAGCCGCCCTCGAACAATCCGGATAGCTCGGTGCTGGAACTGCCGACCGAACCGGTCAGGGTGATGCGCGGGAAGAACGCCGCGCGCGCCGCACCGATATCGGCATTGCGTGCCTTGAGACGGTGCTCGCTGGCAACAATATCGGGACGGCGCTCGATCAGTTCCGAGCTGGTGCCGGGGGCGATGTCTTGCAGCACCATCAGCTCGTCGCGTGGAGTCGACGGCAAGAATTGCCCGGCGTCTGGCGTGCCGAGCAGTAGTGCCAGGGCGTTGTCCGCCTGGCGCAGCTGGCGTTCGGTGCTTTCCCGTTCGGCCTTGGCCTGCTCGGCGAGGCCGACCGCTTCTTGGTAATCCAGGGCGGTGGCGGCGCCAACTTCACGGCGTTTGCTGACCAGTTCCAGCGAGGCCAGGCGGCTTTCCAGGGTCTGCTCCACCAGCGCTTGGCGGCGCAGCGCGCCATCGCGGGTCAGGTAGGCCTGGATCACTTCGGCGATCAGGCTGATCTGCGTGGCGCGGGTCGCTTCCTCGGTGGCCAGGTAGGTTTCCAGGGCAGCCTCGGACAGGTTGCGCACGCGGCCGAACAGGTCGACCTCGTACTCGGCCAAACCCAGGCCTACCTGATACACGCTGGCGACCTCCGAACGGCCGGTCTGCGACTGGTCGGCCGGCAGGCGCTGGCGGTTGCCCGTGGCGTTGGCGTTGATCGACGGCAAACGGTCGGCACGCTGGATGCGGTACTGCGCACGCGCCGCCTCGATGTCCAGCAGGGCCTGACGCAGGCTGCGGTTGTTGTTCAGCGCGGTATCCACCGCGCGGCGCAGGTCGGCATCGACGATGAAGGTCTGCCAGTCCAGCGCTTGCGCACGGGTGCCATTGGCGTTGGCCACCTGCCAGTCTGCCGCCACCGGCGCAGCCGGGCGTTCGTAGGTCGGCGCCAGGGAGCAGCCGCCTAGGGCGATGGCCAGTGTCAGCAGAGCGGGGCGGAGCATGAGGTGAGAGGTCATCGCATTACTCCGCTTTGTGCAGGGGATGGTTGTCGGTTTGCTGAGGTTTGGCACGCATTAGCGACAGCACCCAGACGAAGAAGATCGGCACGAAAATCACCCCGAGAAGCGTCGCGCTGAACATGCCGCCCAGCACACCGGTACCGATGGCGCGCTGGCTGGCGGCGCCGGCGCCGGACGCGATCACCAGTGGCACCACGCCGAGCATGAACGCCATGGAGGTCATCAGGATCGGGCGGAAACGCATGCGCGCTGCCTCGATGGCGGCGTCACGCAGTGAGTAGCCGTCTTCCCACAAGTCCTTGGCGAACTCGACGATCAGGATGGCATTCTTCGCTGCCAGACCGATCACGGTGATCAGGCCGACCTTGAAGTACACATCGTTGGGCAGGCCGACGGCGGTCACTGCCAGCACCGCGCCGAGTGCGCCGACCGGTACGATCAGCATCACCGCCAGCGGAATCGCCCAGCTCTCGTAGAGTGCGACCAGCAACAGGAACACCACCACGATGGCCAGCGCGAACAGCATCACCGCCTGGCCGCTGGCAACCCGCTCCTGATAGGACAGCCCCGTCCATTCGTAGCCGATACCTTCCGGCAACTCGGCGGCGATGCGCTCCAGTTCGGCCATGGCGTCACCGGTGCTGACTCCGGGGGCGGCGTCGCCGGAGATGCGGATCGACGGGTAGCCGTTGTAGCGGGCGATCTGTACCGGGCCTTCTTCCCACTGGGTGGTGACGAAGGCGCTCAGCGGCACCAGGCTGCCGCTGTCGTTGGGCACATGCAGCTTGAGCACGCTTTCCGGGGTCATCCGCGCGGCCTGTTCGGCCTGCACGACGACCCGCTGCTGGCGACCCGCGTTGGCGAAGTCGTTGATCACCGCAGAGCCGAAGGCGGTGGACAGCGCGGTGCTGATCGAGTCGAAGGCGACGCCCTGGCTACGCGCTTTCTCGCGGTCGATGACCAGGCGCAATTGTGGCGCTTCGGCCAGGCCCTCCATCATGCCGTAGAGGAACAGCGGGTTGCCGTTGACCTCGCCGAGCAGTTGGTCGCGGGCGGCGAGCAGCGCTTCACGGCCCAGGCTGCCACGGTCTTGCAGGCGCAGCGAGAAGCCGCCGGAATTACCCAGGCCTTCGATAGGCGGAGGCGGCACGGCCATCATCGCGCCGTCATCGAGGTTGGCGAAGTGAGCGTTGACCGCCTCGGTTTCCGCCTGCACGGATTGCGAGCTATCGCGCTCGGACCAGTCCTTGAGCAGGGGGAAGGCAATGGCGGCGTTTTCGCCCATGCCCGAGAAGCTGAAGCCCATCACCAGGAAGGAGGTGGCTACCGCTTCGCGAGACGCGAGGAAGGCTTCCAGTTCTTCGCCTGCTGCCGACGTACGCTCGCGGGTGGCGCCCGGTGGCAGTTGGATATCGACGATCATGTAGCCCTGGTCTTCCACTGGTACGAAGGATTCCGGCAGGCGCAGGTAGAAGAAACCCATCAGCACGACGATGCCGATATAGATGAACATGAAGCGCCCGGCGCGCGGCACCAGGGTCTTGTTCACAGCGGTATAGCGGCCAGTCAGTCGGGTGAACTGGCGATTGAACCAGCCAAAAAAGCCGGTTTTTTCATGGTGACCCTGAGGGATCGGCTTGAGCAGGGTGGCGCACAAGGCCGGGGTGAAGGTCAATGCCAGGAAGCCGGAGAACAGGATCGATACCGCCAGCGACAGTGAGAACTGCTGGTAGATCACCCCGACCGAACCGGCCATGAACGCCAGTGGCAGAAACACCGCCGACAGCACCAGGGTAATACCGATGATCGCCCCGGATACCTGGCCCATCGCCTTGATGGTTGCCGGCAGCGGCGCCAGACCTTCTTCGGCCATGATCCGCTCGACGTTCTCCACCACCACGATGGCGTCGTCGACCAGAATGCCGATGGCCAGCACCATGCCGAACATGGTCATCATGTTCACCGAGAAACCCAGCAGGTACATGAAGGTCAGTGTGCCGAGCAGGCACACCGGCACCACGATGGTGGGAATCAGCGTGTAGCGCAGGTTCTGCAGGAACAGGAACATCACCAGGAACACCAGCACCATGGCTTCGGCCAGGGTGGTGATGACTTTCTGGATGGCCACGTCGACGAAGCGTGAGGTGTCGTAAGGCACCGAAAATTCGACATTGTCCGGGAAGTTCGCCGACAGCTCGGTCAGACGCTCTTTGACAAGCTTGGCGGTCTGGATGGCGTTGGCGCCAGGCGCCAGCTGCACGGCTGCGGCGACGGAGGGCTTGCCATCCTGGCGCGAGCCGAAGTTGTAATCCTGGCGGCCGACTTCGATGCGTGCGACATCGCCCAGGGTCAGTTGCGAACCGTCCTGGTTGGCGCGCAGCACGATGGCGGCGAACTCCTCCGGGTTGTCCAGCGTGCCCTTGACAGTCAGCGTTGCGGTCAGCTCCTGCTCGCTGGAGCCCGGTGTGCTGCCGAAGGCGCCGGCCGGCACCTGAACGTTCTGGGTGCGGATCGCTTGATTGACGTCGTCGATGGACAGGCCATAACCGACCAGTTTCTGCGGGTCGATCCACACGCGCATGGCGGCTTCGGAGTCGAAGAACTGCAGCTTGCCGACGCCGGGCAGGCGGCGAATCTCGTTGTTGACGTTACGCACGGCATAGTCCGCCAACGCCGTGGTGTTGGCGTTCTTGTCGCCGTCCTTGTAGCGCAGCGAGTAGACCAGCAGGAAGCCGGCGGTGGCCTGCTCGGTCTGAATACCGAGGGTGAGTACCGCCTGCGGCATGCGTGACTCGGCCTTCTTCAGGCGGTTCTGCACATCGACCTGGGCCAGATCCGGGTCGGTGCCAGGCTGGAAGGTCACGGTGATTTCGGCGATGCCGTTGGCGTTGCTGGTCGACTCGAAGTACAGCATGTTCTTCGCGCCGTTGAGCTCGTCCTCGATAACGCTGGTCACAGAATCGGTCAGTACCTGAGCCGAGGCACCGGGGTAGGTGGCGGTGACGGTGATTTGCGGTGGCGCCACGTTGGGGTATTGGGCCACCGGCAGAAACGGGATGGCCAACAAGCCTGCCATCGAGATGAACAGCGCGACCACCCAGGCAAAGCGCGGGCGTTTGATGAAAAACTGGGGCGTCATGTCATGGACTCCGGCTTATTGCGCCTTGGGTTGGCTGGCGGCGTCGGACGCGGGCGCGCCTTCTTCGCGGGGCACCACCTTGGCACCGGGGCGGATCGCCGACAGCGAGCTGACGATGACCTTGTCACCCGGCTTGAGGCCTTCACTGATCTGCCAGCGCGAACCCTGCATGGCGCCAGTGGTGACCGGGCGTGACTCGACGGTATCGTCAGCGCCCAGCAACATCACGCTGGCCTGGCCATCGGCAGAGCGCTGAACGGCGCGTTGCGGCACCAGAATGGCGTTCTGGTCGAGGCCTTGCGGGGTGCGCACACGTACGTACATACCGGGCAAAAGCACGCCTTGCGGGTTGTCGAAGCGCCCGCGCAGAGCGATCTGGCCGGTGCTGCGATCTACCGAGATATCGGTGAACAGCAGGGTGCCGTTGCTCTCGATGTCGGTGCCGTCGACGCGCAGCGACAGCTGCTTGTCGGCCTCACCGGAGACCTTGCCATCGGCGATAGCGGCACGCAGGCGCAGGGCATCGGCGGCTGGCTGGGTGAAGTCGGCATACACCGGGTCGAGCTGCTGGATGCGCGCGAGCAGGGTGGCTTCACCCTGGCCAACCAGGGCGCCTTCGGTCACCTGGGCACGGCCAATGCGCCCGGCAATCGGCGCGCGCACTTCGGCGTAACCCAGATCAAGGCGTGCCGTTTCCACGCTGGCTTGTGCCGAGCGCTTGTCGGCCTGGGCGCTTTGCAGGGCGGCCTTGGCTACATCGAAGTCCTGCTTGCTGACGGCATCGATCTTCACCAGCGGCTCGTAGCGCTTGACCGTGGCCTGAGCCTGGAACAACTGTGCCTCGGCACGCGCCAGTTCGCCTTGAGCACGGGACAGGGCGGCCTTGAACGGCGCCGGGTCGATCTGGAACAGCAGGTCGCCGGCCTTGACGTCGCTCCCTTCCTCGAAGGTGCGCTTGAGCACGATGCCGGCGACCCGGGCGCGTACTTCAGCGGTGCGCACCGGTTCGATACGGCCTGGCAGTTCGGCGATCACGGTGAACGGCTCGGGCTTGACGGTCAGTACGTCGACTTCGCGTGGCGGTGCCTCGCCCCAGCCTTGCTCACCTTTGTCGCAGCCGGCCAGGCCGATTGCCGCCAGCAGAGTGACCACTGAAAAAACGTAACGTCCGCGAATTCTGCTCATGCCTGTCACCTGGATTGAGATTCATTTTCCCTGAAAGGCGCGAATGATCGTACTTTGGCTTAAATGAGTCAATATTGACTCATGTGGGTCTTCTGTGAGCAAAATTGTAAGTCCCCGTTGAGTCTGGGGACTTTTTCTGCACAATGCGCGCTGCTCAAGCTGGAGGCCTTCGATGTCCAATGATGAAAAGCTGCTCAAGGCCCTGGCTGTTGCCATCGTCGATCGCCCGCGGGCGACGCTGAAAGACCTGGCCGAAGCCGCGGGCGTCAGCAAGGCCACCTTGCATCGTTTCTGTGGCACGCGTGACAGCCTGGTCGAGCGCCTGATGAATCACAGCCAGGCAGCGCTCAATAAGGTGATCGAAGACGCCAACCTGCAGGTCGCCGATGTGGCGCAGGCATTGCGCGACCTGATCGAGAACCACCTCAGACACCGCGAATTGCTGGTGTTCATGATCTTCCAGTACCGCCCGGACAGCCTCGATCCGGACCAGGACGGGGCGCGCTGGATCGCCTATACCGATGCGTTGGACCGCTTCTTCCTGCGTGGCCAGCAGGAGGGGTACTTCCGCATCGACATCACCGCCGAGCTGCTGACCGAACTGTTCGTATCGCTTGTTTATGGCATGGTCGATGCCGAGCGACGTGGCCGCGCCACCAGTGCGCGTTCGCTGGCGGTGCTGGAGCAGTTCTTTCTCAAGGGTGCCGGGCAGCAACGGCCCTGATGCTCAAGCCTGTCACCACGGCAGGGGCTGGCCGTCGTAGGCGTGAAAGCTGCCGCTGTGCTCGGGCCCCAATGCATCGATCACCCGCAGCATTTCCGCTGCTGCCTGTTCGGCCGGTCGTGCGGCTGCGGCGCCGCGAAAGGGCTGTGACAGGGGCGAAATCACTGTGCCGGGATGCAGGCTGAGCAGTCGAGCTTTGGGCTTGCTGCGTGCCAGCTCGATGGCGGCGGTCTTGATCAGCATGTTCAGCGCCGCCTTGGACGCACGGTAGGCGTACCAACCACCGAGACGGTTGTCGCCGATGCTGCCGACCTTGGCCGAGAGCATGGCCATGGCGCCCTGTTTGTCCAGCAGAGGCAGAAAGTGGCGCAGCACCAACGCCGGTCCCAGTGCGTTGACCTGGAATACCGCCTGCAGTGCATCGGCTTCGATGGCAGCCAGGCTCTTCTCCGGTTCGATTCCGTCGCGGTGCAATAGCCCGGCCGTATGCAGGATCAACTGATACGGCCCTTCGTCGGTCAGTGCCGCTGCGGCTTCGACGATGCTGGTTGGAAGCTCCAGATCGAGTGACGGCGAGCTGCTGCGGCTCAGCTCGCGCACACTGGCGCAGTTGGGGTCGGCACGCAGCGCCTGGCAGAAGGCCTGACCGATGCTGCCGCTGGCGCCAATCACCAGCGCCTTGTAGCCGCTACCGAGGCTGTGCAGGGTCATGGTGTGGCAGCGCCCCGGCGGAAGAACAGCGTGACCTGGCCCAGTTCGATGCCGAACTTGCTCATGGCCGAGCGGTTGATCAGGGTGTCGTCATCCATCAGGTACATCCAGTCGTCGAAGTAGACGACGTAGGTGCTGTCATCCACCGGCAGGTTGAGGTGATAACGCCAGCGCAGAGCATTGCCAGCCACTTCACCGATGGCTTCGCCGACCACGTCGTCGGCGGTGCCGATCCAGCGTCCGTCACCGTCCGGGGTCAGGGTCCAGACCCGGCGCTGGCGGGTGCCGTCGCTGTAAAGAAAACGCTCGTCGAGGATCAGCTTGTCGCCCTCGCGGCGGCTCTGGATATCGACGTGGAAGCGCTTGATCACCTCACCGGAGCGATCCTGGAACATGCCCCAGGCCTGCACCGGCCCGGAGAAGTAAGTGGGCAGATCCAGCACGGGTTTCTCGTTGGCGTAACGCTCGACCGGGACCTGGCCGCAGCTGATCAGCAGCAGAGTGCTCAGCACGATCAATAGGGCTTTCATGTAGTACCTCACGGGTTAAGGCCAAGCAGAGCGGCACGCAGTTTCGGGCTGCGGGTCTGCGGGTCGAGCCAGATGGAGAAGAAGGCACGGGCGAACTCTTGATCATTGATGACGTGTTGCAGCTTGCCATCGACATAGAAACGGCAGCCCTCGCCGGGCAGGAATACGCCGGTGATGCGCGTGCCATCCTTCACGTCGACGAAAGCCTGGCTCATCTGTTTCGTCCAGACGATCTGCTGTTCGCTGTCGAGGGGCTCGCCGTTGATCCGGCGAATTTCGTCGAGGCTGGTATCGACCAGGGTTTCCCGGCTGATGGTGCGCCGGTAGGTTAGCTCCAGAGCGAAGGGCTGGGAGAAATCCACGCGCTGCACTGGGCTCCACAGCTTGGCGTTGTAGACCGAGAAACCGAACCAGCTGAAGTCGCCGCTGCCCACCAGACTGGCCTGCGGTAGTTGTTCACGCCAGCCGTCCTGGATGGTGGCCTGCACTGGCTGGCCGAGCAGCAGCAAAAACAGCAATACGGCAGGGGGCAGAGGTCGAATCAGGGTGGCCATGGTCGTTGCCTCTGAGGCGGCTGACGGGGGCCGCGTCCAGCCGTTGATTCGGCGCCCGGCGGCGACGGGCATTGAGTAAAAAAATCCGGCAACCAAAAAAGGGGAGAGAGTGTTGCCGGATTGCGCAGCTTGTTTGGGCTGTCGTCGGTCGTGGCAAGCAGGCCTGGAGCAAGGTGTGCAAGCGTTGTACGAGCCCTGTTTGAATCTAATATATGTACAAAAAATGAAGTTGTACAGCTTTTGTATAGATATGGGGCGCGAAGGTCGGCCTTACCGTTCATATGCGCGGCGCGTCTGGCGCGGCGGTAGGTGGGGCAATAGCAGCGCACGGAGGCGCTGTAGGCGGTGGGAGGGGTATCACTATGGCGGAGACCGATGGACTTGATGGCCGAACGCTTGGCCAGTGAGGCGCACTGGCAGCATTAATCGCCTGTTAAAAGCTGCGCCGGAAACTTGCATTCGGCCAGGCAGCTTCAAGAATGAAGTGATCGAATCAGGATTTCATCATGCCATCACTCTCCAGCTTCGGCAGACGCGTTCGCAAACTCTGGCATGGTGCAGACCTGGCTCTGGTCGGCCAGCGACGTGAGCGCCGGATGCGCATGCTGTCGAGCGTGGTGATGATCGTGATGGGCCTGCTCTGGGGGCTGTTCTTTTCCTCTCGCGGCTACTGGGCCATCGTCATCATGGATGTGGCTATCGTCTGCAGCGGTGTGGCGGTTTTCGCGCTGACCCTGCGCAACCAGGCGCGCAGCGCCAACCTGATTCTGTTCGGTGCGCTGATCCTTATCGTCGTCGCCTCGACCCTGCTGCTCGACCCGCCGACGCTCACGGCGCCGCGTGCGACTCATCTCTATCTGCTGCCGGTGGCCGTCGGTGCGTTGATGGCCTTCCGCGATGAGCCCTTGTGGCTGCGTTACGGCATGTGCCTGTTCTGTCTACTGCTGTTCGTTGCACTGGCCGCGTCCAACTGGCGGCCCACCGATCTTTATGCGCTGCCGGACGATGTGCGCATCGTCGGCTCCTGGGTGCAGGGCGTTGCCGCCATGGCGCTGTTTTTCCTGCTCCTGCACATCCTGCAAAGCGATACCGCCGAGCGCTCGGAGCTGGATCGTGACTTGCGCGCGGCCGTGCGTGAGCGGCAGTTCGTGCTGTATTACCAACCGCAGCTCAATGACGCGAACCGGGTGATCGGTGCCGAATTGCTGATTCGCTGGCAGCACCCACAGCGTGGTTTGCTGGCGCCGGGTGAGTTCATCGACCACGCCGAGAACACCGGGTTGATCATCCCCATTGGCCAGTGGGTGCTGGAGCAAACGGCCGCGCGCTTGCGGCAATGGAAGGATGACCCGCTCTTTGGCGATGTAGGGCTGGCGGTGAACATCAGTCAGAAGCAATTCTCACAGAGCAGTTTCGTCGCCGAAATCCTCGGCCTGATCGAGCGTCACGGTATCGATGCCCAGCGCCTGGAACTGGAGTTGACCGAGACGCTGATCGTCCGTGACATGGAGGACCTGACGCGCAAGATGGCGGCGCTGGTCGAGCAGGGCGTGCGCTTCTCGCTGGATGACTTTGGTACCGGTTTTTCTTCCCTCAGCCACCTCAAGCGTCTGCCGCTGAGCAAACTGAAAATAGACCGGTCGTTCATCTGCGACGTGCTCACCGATGCCAACAGCGAAACCATCGTGCGTACGGTGATTGCCCTGGGGCAGAGCATGGGCATGACGGTGATCGCCGAGGGCGTGGAAACCGAGGCGCAGCGGCGGTTTCTGGCTGATAACGGCTGCAGCCAGTTCCAGGGCTACCTGCTTGGCCGGCCGATGCCGTTGGCGGACTTCTGCTCCTTCGTGCAGCGCCACAGCGCCTGAGAAACTGTTCACGATCTGCTGCGCGTCGGCCATGCTGCGTTGAAACCACGCTCAAAATGCTCATTTACAACTCGTAAAGTCGAACGCGACTCCGAGCGTTATTCGCCTGGTTTCGCCTTGCCTGGCTCTAGCTCGCGAGATCGTGAACAGGTTCTGAGACGACGATCCGTCCATCTACCATCTCTTGCTGCGAGTGAACTCGAAGCAAGTGGCCAATGTCTGTCTGCTGTCGGCCCGTACCGGCAGGAATTGATGGCTATTGGCCGTTAGTGTGGCGTCTACGTCGCGGATTCTGCCTGAATCGTGCTTGAGCATGTGCTCGTGCGTGTGGCCGGCATCGTTCATCCCGTTCGCCGGGTTCGTCTGACTGCCATGTGAAGATCGCCCCATGTTTTTATCTCGTCATGCTCCACTCCAACCCCGCATTCTCGGTGCCTGCCTGCTGCTCGGTGGCCTGCTCGGCGGCGTGCAGCCGTCACTGGCGGAAGAGGCCGCCAGTAACCAGCGCTGGGTCAGCGACAGCCTGAATACCTACGTACGCAGCGGCCCCACCGATGGCTACCGTATCGTCGGCACGCTGGTTTCCGGGGAGAAAGTGGAGCTGCTGCGCACTCAGGGCGACTACAGCCAGGTACGCAGCGCCAGTGGCAGCACGGTGTGGATTCCCAGCCGCGACCTGCAATCGGTGCCAGGCCAGACCGAACGTCTGCCGCAACTGGAACAGAAAGTCGCCGACCTCAGCGCTGAGCTCAAAGGCATCGACGATGCCTGGAAGGCTCGTGTGCAAGGCATGCAGGAAACCCTCGACACGCGCAAGAACCTGATCGACGAACTGCAGGCCGCCCGCGGCGCGCTGGACGCCGAGCTGACCACCACCCGTTCGCAGCTGCGTGATGCCCAGGCGCAACTGGGTGAGGAGCAGCAGCAGGTACTGATGCGCTACATGGCCTATGGCGGCAGCATCGCCGGCGCCGGGCTGCTGCTCGGGCTGATCCTGCCGACCATGCTGCGGGTCAAGCGCAAGCGTAATGATCAGTGGGTCTGAGCGCCCTCAGAACTCCTGCTGTCCCTGATGCTCGCAGCTCCCGCTGCACGTACCGGGGCAGGCGCAGCCGCGGGTGCTGCGCCCGGTATCGCGCTCGACCCGTCGGGCCACTTCGGGATCGTCGGCAAACGGCAGCATGGTGGCTTCGTTGAGGTCACGCTGGCTGCCGCGCCCGAGGCTCAGTTGCACGCCGAGGAAGAACACCGCCAGGGCGATCATCCACCAGGCTTCAGCTAGCATGAGCGGCCTCTGCGGCATCGTGCGACTCGGTGGCCGGGCGACGCAGCGTCAGCCAGGTGTTGAGCGCCATCAGCAGCATGCCGGCGAGGAAGCACAGACCGCCGACCAGGCGTACCACGAAGCCGGGGTGACTGGCCTCCAGCGCCTCGACGAAGGAGTAGGTGAGGGTGCCGTCCTCGTTCACCGCGCGCCACATCAGGCCCTGGGTGATGCCGTTTACCCACATCGAGGCGATGTACAGAACGGTGCCGATGGTCGCCAGCCAGAAGTGCGCGTTGATCATGCCGGTGCTGTACATGCTGTCGCGAGCGAAGACTTTCGGGATCAGGTGATAGAGCGAGCCGAAGGTGATCATCGCCACCCAGCCGAGGGCGCCGGCATGCACGTGGCCGATGGTCCAGTCGGTGTAGTGGGACAGGGCGTTGACCGTCTTGATCGCCATCATCGGGCCTTCGAAGGTGCTCATGCCGTAGAACGCCAGGGACACCACTAGAAAGCGCAGGATCGGGTCGGTGCGCAGCAGGTGCCAGGCACCGGACAGCGTCATCATACCGTTGACCATGCCGCCCCAGCTTGGCGCCAGGAGGATGATCGACATCACCATACCCAGGCTCTGCGCCCAGTCCGGCAAGGCGGTGTAGTGCAGGTGGTGCGGGCCAGCCCAGATGTACAGGGTGATCAGCGCCCAGAAGTGGACGATCGACAGGCGGTAGGAATACACCGGCCGGTTCACCTGCTTGGGCACGAAGTAATACATCATCCCCAGGAAACCGGTGGTGAGGAAGAAGCCCACCGCGTTGTGCCCATACCACCACTGCACCATGGCATCGGTGGCACCGGAGTAGATCGAGTAGGACTTGAACCAGCTCACCGGCACCGACAGGTGGTTGACGATGTGCAGCATGGCGATGACCACGATGAAGGCGCCGAAGAACCAGTTGCCGACGTAGATATGGCGGGTCTTGCGCTGCGTCAGGGTGGTGAAGAAGACGATGCCGTAGGCGACCCAGACGATGGCCATCCACACCGCGCCGGTGAATTCGATCTCGGCGTATTCCTTGGTGGTGGTCAGGCCCATGGGCAGGGTCACCAGCATGATCAGGATGGTCGCCTGCCAGCCCCAGAAGGTGAAGGCGGCCAGTTTGTCGGAAAACAGTCGTGTCTGGCAGGTGCGCTGCACGGCGTAGTAGCTGGCGGCGAACTGCGCGCTGCCGGCGAAGCCGAAGATCACCAGGCTGGTATGCAGTGGGCGCAGGCGGCCGAAGCTCAGCCAGGGCGTGTCGAAATTGAGCTCCGGCCAGACCAGTTGGGCGGCGATGAACACGCCGTTGCACATGCCCACCACGCCCCAGAAGAGGGTCATGATGGTGAATTGGCGAACGACCTTGTAGTTGTAGGCCGGGTGGGGAGCAGCAGATTGCATCGCGGTAACCTTCCATACAGTAATGCGGGCGAAGCCGCGCGAATGGCGAAACTGTATGGAGGCTGGGGAAAACAAAACAGACTCAGAAACTGCTGTCTGATGCGTATCAGATGGAGCGGCAGGTGACGCGCGCCACGTTCGGCGCGCGCTTGCAGGGCTCAGGCCTGGGCGGTCAGGTGGCGAGCAATGCCCTTCTTCAACGGCAGCAGACCCTGCGCCACACGCAGGCCGGCGCCGCGCAGCAGCCGGGCGGGCAGGTGGTCGTTGGTGTACAGCTCCACCAGCAGGTTGGTGGCCTGGTACAGCGGCCAGGTGGCCAGGCGCAGCTGGCGCTCGTAGCGGGCCAGCGCTGATGTTGAACCGATGTCCTGGTGTTTGCCATGGGCGGCCAGTAGCGCCTCGCTGAGCAGCTGCACGCCAATCAGACCGAAGTTGAAGCCATGCGCGGTGACCGGGTGCATGCCCACGGCGGCATCGCCGAGCAGGGCGCAGCGATTGCCGACCATGCGCCGCGCATAGGCGCCCACCAGCGGGTAAACGTGGCGGCTGCTGAGCAGTTGCATGGCGCCCAGGCGGCGGTCGAAGCGTTGCTCCATCTCGCGGGCAAAGGTGGCTTCGTCCAGCTTCTGCAGACGTTCGATCTCGCGCGGCGGCAAGGTCAGCACCACGGACGATTGCCGGCCATTGAGCGGCAGCAGGGCCAGGGTCTGGCCATAGCCGAACCATTCCCAGGCCACTTGCTGGTGATCCTGTTCATGCTGCATGCGGCACACCAGCATGCTCTTGCCGAAGTCCTTGAGCTGCGCACCGATGCCTAGCTGACGGCGGGTTTCCGAGAAACGGCTGTCGGCGGCGACCAGCAAGCGTGGTTGCAGCACCTGGCCGTCCTGCAGTACCAGCTTCACTTCATGCTCGCCTTGTTGGATGGCGCGCACGCTGGTTTCGCACAGCAATTGCACATCGGCGCATTCGCTCACGGCTTGATAGGCAGCGCGGCGAATGGCCTGGTTGGCTACCAGATGGCCGAGGCGTTCGGCGCCGGCCTGCTCGGCGCGGATCTTCAATGCGAACAGTGAGGGGCCGTTGAATACCTGGGCGTCGCGCAGTACGGCAACGTCTTCGCTGGGCAGGCGTGCCCACAGGCCGAGGCGTTCGAGCAGCGCCTGTGAGCCATGAGTGAGGGCGATCTCGCGGCCGTCGAAGGCCGGTTCGGCCAGGGCCTGCTCGGCCTGGCGTTCCAGTACCACGATGGACAGGCCATGCCCGGACAGGGCGCGTGCCAGGCACAGGCCCGTCGGGCCGGCGCCGACGATGACGATATCGGGTGACATGCTGCAGCTCTCCGTGCGGATGACCAATGGGGCGGTTGATACCCGCCATGCGCCGGTGCGAGTCTAGGTCGCCGCAACGCCGCCGATATTGTCCGGGATCATGCCGAGGGCTGAATCCGTTGAGCGGGTCGATGGCTATGGGTTGGCATTTAATATTGTTGTTATTACTACTTTGGCCGGCTTGATAGGCGTAATTTTCGGGTTTACTGTGGTGTGCGTTGTTTGAACTACAAAAATAATTCGAGTTTGGAGTCGATGCCATGCATCCTCACTTTTCTGCAGTTGCCGATCATCGAACGGCCTTCGCTCCGGAGGCGTTCAAGTGAAACTGGCTCTGGTCGGCGATATCGGTGGTACCAACGCACGCTTCGCACTCTGGCGTGACGAGCAACTGGAGGCGGTGCAGGTTCTGCCGACCGCCGATTTCGCAGGGCCGGAGCATGCTATTGCCGCCTATCTGCAGGCTCAGGGCCTGCAGCCGGGGGCCATCGGCTCGGTGTGTCTGGCCTGCGCCGGGCCGGTCAGCGGCAACCTGTTTCGCTTCACCAACAATCACTGGCGTATCGACCGCACGGCGTTCTGCGAGGCGTTGCAGATCGACCGCTTGCTGATGATCAACGACTTCTCTGCCATGGCCCTGGGCATGACCCGCATCGCCGAGCACGAGCGTGTGCAGGTGTGCCCGGGCGAGCCGCAGGCCGACCGTCCAGCCCTGGTGATCGGCGCCGGCACCGGTCTCGGTGTCGGCACGCTGCTGGAGCAGGCGCAGGGGCGCTGGCTGGTGCTGCCAGGTGAGGGTGGCCATGTCGACCTGCCCATCGGTAGCCCGCGCGAAGCCGAGCTCTGGCAGGCTCTCTATCGACAGCTGGGCCACGTGCGCGCCGAAGATGTGCTCAGTGGCAACGGCCTGCTGGTGCTGTATCGGGCCATCTGCGAGCTCGACGGTCAGCCGCTGCAGCACGCGACGCCGGCGGCCATCACCGCTGCCGGCCTGGCGGGCGAGCCTGTTGCTGGCGAAGTGCTGGAGCAGTTCAGTTGCTGGCTCGGGCGCGTGGCCGGTAACAACGTACTGACGTTGGGCGCGCGCGGCGGGGTGTACATCGTCGGCGGTGTGGTGCCGCGTTTTGCCGAACGTTTTCTCGCCAGCGGTTTTGCCAAGAGCTTCAGCGACAAGGGCTGCATGAGCGATTACCTTCACGGCATTCCAGTGTGGCTGGTGACGGCCGAGTATACCGGCCTGACCGGCGCTGGCGTGGCCTTGCAACAGGCATCGGAACGTAGCCCGGATACCATCCGGGAGAAGCATTGATAGCCCCCCGGATTTGATCCGGGCTATACAGTCATAACAAGAAAGGTGGCGGACCATGAGCCAGCCCGGCAAATCGATTCTGCTGGTCGATGACGACCAGGAAATTCGCGAACTGCTCGATACCTACCTGAGCCGCGTTGGCTTTCAGGTGCGCGCCGTGGCCGATGGCGCCGCCTTCCGCCAGAGCCTGTGTGCGGAGTCGGCCGACCTGGTGATTCTCGATGTGATGCTGCCCGACGAGGACGGCTTCAGCCTGTGCCGCTGGGTGCGCGAGCACCAACGCTTCGCCCAGGTGCCGATCATCATGCTCACCGCCAGCTCCGACGAAGCCGACCGCGTGATCGGCCTGGAGCTGGGCGCCGACGACTACCTCGGCAAGCCATTCAGCCCGCGCGAATTGCTGGCGCGGATCAAGGCCTTGCTGCGCCGCGCGCAATTCACCCAGGAGCGCAGCGGCGAGGTGCTGGCCTTCGAGGACTGGCGCCTGGACATGGTCAGCCATCGGTTGTTTCACCGTGACGGCGAGGAGGTGATTCTGTCCGGCGCCGACTTCGCCTTGCTCAAGCTATTTCTCGACCACCCGCAGCAGATTCTCGACCGCGACACCATCGGTAACGCCACCCGTGGCCGCGAGGTGATGCCGCTGGAGCGCATCGTCGACATGGCCGTCAGCCGCCTGCGCCAGCGCCTGCGCGATACCGACAAGCCGCCGCGGCTGATTCGCACCGTGCGTGGCAGCGGCTATCAACTGGCGGCCACGGTCAGCCTGCAGGCCGGCGATGGGCGTTAACCCGCGGCGCTGGCTGCCGCGCTCGCTGCTCGGGCGCATGCTGCTGCTCACCTTGCTGGCGATATTGGCGGCGCAGACGCTGTCCAGCGTGATCTGGCTGTCGCAACTGCGCGCCACCCAGCTCGAAGGCCTGGTCACCACTGCGCGCAGCCTGGCGCATTCGATGTCCGCCAGCGTGCGTTACTTCCGCTCGCTGCCGGTGGCGTATCGGCCGCTGGTGCTCGATCAGTTGCGTAGCATGGGTGGCACGCGCTTCGTGGTAAGCCTCAATGATCGTCCGCTGCAGATGGAGTTGCTGCCGGCCACGCCGCGCAAGCAGGCGGTGACCGAGGCGGTGGCCGAGGTGCTGCACCAGTCGCTGGGCACTGCCGCGGACATCTCGGTGACCTTCGTCAGTCCGGATGACCTGCGCATCTTCAACGGCGGCCTGAAACTCGACGAGCTGCCACGTTCCTGGGCGCATTACGCGCTGACTCTGGAGCCGGTCAATCCGCCCGTGTTGGTGACGCAGATCCAGCTGGCGCCGGGGGAGTGGCTGTACATCGCCTCGTTGCTGCCCGAACCCTACACCAGCCTGGAAGAACCCATACTGCCGACCCAGCAGCTGTGGTTCATCCTGCTGACCACGGCTTTCCTGCTGCTGTTCATCGGTTTGCTGGTGCACCTGCAGAGCCGTCCGCTCAAGCGCCTGGCGCGCACCGCGCGGCATATGTCGCTGGGCGCCGAGGTGGAGCCGGTGGCCGAGGGCGGCGGCCGTGAAGTGGTCGAGGTGGCCCGCGCCTTCAACGCCATGCGCGAGCGTATCAGCCGCTACCTGACCGAGCGCAGCCAGTTGTTCAGCGCCATTTCCCATGACCTGCGCACGCCCATCACGCGCCTGCGCCTGCGCGTCGAACTGCTCGACGATGAAAGTCTGCAGACCAAGTTCGGTCGTGATCTGGATGACCTCGAGCTACTGGTCAAAGGCGCGCTGCAGTGCGTGAAGGACACCGACATTCACGAGAACATCGAGCCGGTGGACCTCAACCACTTGCTGCATTGCCTGGTCGAACCCTGCCTGGCGCCGGCGGGCAATGGCCGCGTGACCCTCGATGGCGAAGCCTGCGCGCCGTATCCGGGCAAGCCGCTGGCGCTGCGCCGCTGCATTGGCAACCTGATCGACAACGCCTTGAAGTACGGGCACAACGCGCATCTGCATATCGAGGACGACAACGCAGCCTTCGTCCTGCATGTCGATGACGACGGCCCAGGTGTGCCGGAGCAACGCCTGGAGCAGGTGTTCGAGCCGCATTTTCGCCTGGCCGGGCAGCAGCAGGGCTACGGCCTGGGCCTTGGCATCGCGCGCAACATCGCCCACAGCCATGGCGGTGAAGTCAGCCTGCGTAACCTGCGCGAGGGCGGCTTGCGCGTCACCCTGCGTCTGCCGCGTACGCCAGAGTGAATGTCACCGAACGGTGACAAAGGCGCGCGCTTTCGTGACCGGAGCCACGGATGGCACTGACTAGAATCCGGCTTCGACCCAGCGGCATCACGCCGCGCTGCGTATGGAGCACAACCGTGAAAGCACCTGCCTGGCGCCCCGACAGCTGGCTATGCCAGCCCGCTCACCTCACCTGGCTGAATGACGAAGGCCTGCGCCTGCTGCCGTTCGCACGTGGGGCGAAGGTCGAGCAGGGCTTCGCCGCGCTCGATGCGCACGGGCGCTTGCCCGAGGGCGCGATTGCCGAGCTGATTCACACCACGCGCATGACTCACTGTTTCGCCCTGGCACATATCCAGGGCATTCCCGGCCATGCCGCGCTGGTCGACCATGGCCTTGCTGCACTGCGCGGCGCGCTGTGGGACGAGGAGCACGGCGGCTGGTTCGCCGATGCGACGCGCAGCGGCAAGTCCGCCTACCTGCATGCCTTCGTCGCGCTGGCGGCCAGCTCCGCCAGGGTCGCTGGTCGTCCTGCCGCGCAGGCGTTGCTCGATGACGCTATCGAGATCATCGAGCGGCATTTCTGGAGCGAAGAGGAGGGCGCGCTGCGCGAGAGCTTCAACCGTGACTGGCGTGATGAGGAGGCTTACCGCGGCGCCAACAGCAACATGCATGGCGTGGAAGCCTTTCTCGCCCTGGCCGATGTCACCGGCAATGCGCTCTGGTTGCAGCGCGCGCTGCGTATCGCCGAGCGCCTGATCCATCGGCACGCCGCCGCATGCGGGCACGTCGTGGTCGAGCACTTCGATGCGCACTGGCAGGCGCTGCCGGAGTACAACGCGGATAACCGCGCCGACCCCTTTCGTCCCTACGGCAGCACGCCTGGTCATGCTTTCGAGTGGGCGCGCCTGCTGCTGCATCTGGAAGCGGCGCTGGCCCAGGCCGGGCTCGCCGCGCCAGACTGGCTGCTGGCCGATGCCAAGGGTTTGTTCGCCAGCGCCTGCCAGCATGCCTGGCAGGCTGACGGTGCGCCGGGGTTGGTCTACAGCCTCGACTGGAACCAGCAACCGGTGGTTCGCGCACGTCTGCACTGGGTGCATGCCGAGGCCGTTGCGGCGGCGGCGGCGCTTGTGCAGCGAACCGGCGAAGCGGCCTACGAGCAGTGGTATCGACAGGGCTGGGCGTTCATCGCAGAGCATTTCATCGACCTGCACGGCGGTAGCTGGCACCACGAACTCGATGAACACAACCAGCCGGCCGCCCGGATCTGGGCGGGCAAACCCGATCTCTACCACGCCTACCAGGCATTGCTGTTGCCGCCTCTGGCGCTAGCGCCGAGCCTGGCCACGGCGCTTGCCGCCGATGTAACGAGGCGGTGACATTCATGCATCCTTTCGTTACCCGAGCCGGCAACGACCCTGATTACACTCCATGTTAACGCAAGCGCCACGACTTGCCCGATAACAACAAGAAAGGTACTCCGATGAACGCTATTACTCGCCTCGCTACCGCCGTTTCTCTCGCCTCCCTGTTCCCCTTCGCCGCGCTGGCCGCCGACTCCAAAGGTACGGTGGAAGTGGTGCATTGGTGGACCTCCGGTGGTGAAGCTGCTGCGGTGAAGGTTCTGCGTGACCTGGTCGAGAAGGATGGTTTCACCTGGAAGGACGGCGCCGTGGCCGGTGGCGCCGGTTCCGCCGCCATGACCGTGCTGAAGACCCGTGTGGTGTCCGGCAACCCGCCGGGGGCGGCGCAGATCAAAGGTCCCGACCTGCAGGAGTGGGGCGCGCTGGATCTGCTCGCTCCACTGGATGAAGTGGCCCAGACCAACGACTGGGATGGCCTGCTGTCGAAGACCGTTGCCAAGACCATGCAGTACGACGGTCACTACGTCGCGGTGCCGGTGAACATCCACCGGGTCAACTGGCTGTGGATCAACCCGCAGGTGTTCGAGAAGGCCGGTATCGACAAGGCGCCGACCACCCTCGACGAACTCTACGCTGCCGGTGACAAACTCAAGGCTGCCGGCTTCATCCCGCTGGCTCACGGCGGCCAGCCCTGGCAGGACAGCACCGTGTTCGAAGGCCTGGTGCTGAGCATCATGGGCGCCGAGGGCTTCCACAAGGCGTTCGTCGAGAACGACGAGGCGACCCTGACCAGCGCGCAGATGACCGAGGTGTTCACCGCGCTGAAAAAACTCTCCACCTACATGGACGACAACCGCGCCGGGCGCGACTGGAACCTGGCCACCGCCGAGGTGATCGACGGCAAGGCTGGCATGCAGATCATGGGCGACTGGGCCAAGAGCGAATGGACGGCCGCCGGCAAGGTGGCAGGCAAGGACTACCAGTGCGTGCCGATGCCGGGCACCGCCGGCAGCTACACCTACAACATCGACTCCATGGCCATGTTCAAGCTCAAGAACGAAGGCGACATCGCCGCCCAGCATGCCCTGGCACGCATCGCCCTGGAGCCTGAGTTCCAGTACGTGTTCAACGAGAACAAGGGCTCGATTCCGGTACGCTCGGACCTGGACATGAGCAAGTTCGACAGCTGCGCCCAGGCCTCGATGAAGGATTTCCAGGAGGCCGACAAGAACGGCAAGCTGGAACCGAGCATGGCCCACAGCATGGCCACCAACCTCGCCGTGCAGGGCGCCATCTTCGATGTGGTGACCAACTTCATGAGTGAGAAGAACGCCGACCCGAGCAAGGCCGGCGCGCAGATCTACGCAGCGATCAAGGCCGCTCAGTAGCGCCACCGGGCCGGCGCGGCCGGCCCAACTCCCAAGCACCGCCTCGCACGACAGGGCTCTGGCCCCGTCAGGGCGGCGCTCGGCCCGGATTTCACTTCGCCAACTGGTAATGTCCGATGAGTGTCACCACGGTAATGACCAAGACCTCCCCACTCGATGTACTGCAACGCTGGCTGCCCAAGTTGGTGCTGGCGCCGAGCATGCTGGTGGTACTGGTCGGTTTCTACGGCTACATCCTCTGGACCCTGGTGCTGTCGTTCACCAACTCCAGTTTCATGCCCAGCTACAAGTGGGTCGGACTGCAGCAGTACATGCGCCTGATGGACAACGACCGCTGGTGGGTCGCGAGCCAGAACCTGCTGGTGTTCGGTGGGCTGTTCATCGGCATCAGCCTGGTGATCGGCGTGTTCCTGGCGGTGCTGCTGGACCAGCGCATCCGCCGCGAAGGTTTCATCCGCACCATCTACCTGTACCCCATGGCGCTGTCGATGATCGTAACCGGCACCGCCTGGAAGTGGCTGCTCAACCCCGGCCTGGGTCTGGACAAGATGCTCCGTGACTGGGGCTGGGAAGGCTTTCGCCTCGACTGGCTGGTGGATCAGGACCGGGTCATCTACTGCCTGGTGATCGCAGCGGTGTGGCAGGCCTCGGGCTTCGTCATGGCGCTGTTCCTGGCCGGGCTGCGCAGCGTCGACCAGTCGATCATCCGCGCTGCTCAGGTGGATGGGGCAGGGCTGCCGACCATCTACCTGCGCATCGTCCTGCCGAGCCTGCGCCCGGTGTTCTTCAGCGCGGTGATGATCCTCGCGCACATCGCCATCAAGAGCTTCGACCTGGTGGCGGCGATGACCGCAGGCGGCCCCGGCTACTCCTCCGACTTGCCGGCGATGTTCATGTACTCCTTCACCTTCAGCCGCGGCCAGATGGGCATCGGTTCGGCCAGCGCGATGCTGATGCTGGCCGCGATCCTCACGCTGCTGGTGCCGTACCTCTATTCGGAACTGCGAGGCAAACGCCATGAATGATGCGAGCGTCGCGCAGCGACGATCTGCCGCTGACCTTCTGCCTTCGGGAGACGGTGGCGCGAAGCGCCGAATGAGGGCGATCAGCCCGAGCCGCCTGGCCATCCACGCCACCCTGCTGTTTGCCGCCGCGCTGTACCTGGTGCCGCTGGTGGTGATGCTGCTGACCAGCATCAAGACGCCCGAGGACATTCGCACCGGCAACCTGCTGTCCTGGCCCGATACCGTCACCCTGATCGGTTGGGTCAAGGCCTGGAGCGTGGTCGACGGCTACTTCTGGAATTCGGTGAAGATCGCCATTCCCGCCGTGCTGATTTCCACCGCCGTCGGGGCGTTGAACGGCTACGTGCTGTCGATGTGGCGCTTTCGTGGTTCGCAGCTGTTCTTCGGCCTGCTGCTGTTCGGCTGCTTCCTGCCATTCCAGACCGTGCTGCTGCCGGCTTCGTTCACCCTCGGCAAGCTGGGCCTGGCCAATACCACGGCCGGCCTGGTGCTGGTGCATGTGGTCTACGGCATCGCCTTCACCACGCTGTTCTTCCGCAATTACTACGTCACCGTGCCCGATGCCCTGGTGCGCGCGGCACGGCTCGATGGCGCCGGGTTCTTCACCATCTTCGGGCGGATTCTGCTGCCCATGTCGGTGCCGATCATCATGGTCTGCCTGATCTGGCAGTTCACCCAGATCTGGAACGACTTCCTCTTCGGCGTGGTGTTCGCCAGTGGCGACTCGCAACCGATCACCGTGGCGCTGAACAACCTGGTCAACACCAGCACCGGCGCCAAGGAATACAACGTCGACATGGCCGCCGCGATGATCGCCGGGCTACCGACCCTGCTGGTCTACATCGTGGCTGGAAAGTACTTCCTGCGCGGCCTGACGGCCGGCGCGGTGAAAGGCTGACGCCTCAGAGATTGGAGAACGCAACATGGCTACCCTCGAACTGCGCAACGTCAACAAGTCCTACGGCAGCGGCCTGGCCGACACGCTGAAGAACATCGAACTGTCGATCGATTCCGGCGAGTTCCTGATCCTGGTCGGCCCGTCCGGCTGCGGTAAATCCACCCTGATGAACTGCATCGCCGGGCTGGAAAGCATCAGCGGCGGCGCGATCCTGGTGGACGGCGCCGACATCAGCGGCATGAGCCCCAAGGATCGCGACATCGCCATGGTGTTCCAGTCCTACGCGCTGTACCCAACCATGAACGTGCGCGACAACATCGCCTTCGGCCTGAAGATGCGCAAGATGGCCCCGGCTGACATCGACGAAGAAGCGGCGCGGGTGGCCAAGCTGCTGCAGATCGAGCACCTGTTGCAGCGCAAGCCCGGCCAACTGTCCGGCGGCCAGCAGCAGCGCGTGGCCATGGGCCGGGCGCTGGCGCGGCGACCGAAGATCTACCTGTTCGACGAGCCACTGTCGAACCTCGACGCCAAGCTGCGCGTGGAGATGCGTACCGAAATCAAGCTGATGCACCAGCGCCTGAAGACCACCACGGTGTACGTCACACACGACCAGATCGAAGCCATGACCCTGGGCGACAAGGTGGCGGTGATGAAGGACGGCATCATCCAGCAGTTCGGTACGCCACAGCAGATCTACAACGACCCGGCCAACCTGTTCGTCGCCAGTTTCATCGGTTCGCCGCCGATGAACTTCATCCCCGTGCGCCTGCAGCGTCGCGATGGTCAGTGCTGGGCCGTGCTCAGCGCGTCGCTCGGCGGCGCCGGGCAGGCGCGCTGCGAACTGCCGTTGGGCGAGCTGGAGGCAGGCATGGAGAACCGCGACCTGATCCTCGGTATTCGTCCCGAGCAGGTCCAGTTGGCTGCCGACGATGGTGCTGAGGCACCGAGTATCTGCGCCGAAGTGGAGGTCACCGAGCCCACCGGACCGGACACCCTGGTGTTCGTCAACCTCAACCAGACCAAGGTCTGCTGCCGCCTGGCGCCGGACATGACGCCGCAGGTGGGTAGCACGCTGTCGCTGCGTTTCGAGCCGAGCCGGGTGTTGCTGTTCGATGCCCAGAGCGGCGAGCGCCTGCTGGCAAAAAAGCGCCAGGCCACTGACAACAAGGTGGCGCAATTGAAGCGCGGTTAGCCGTGTAGCCCGGGTGAAATCCGGGCTCTGCCGAAACAACCTTCCGCATTGCATCCGCGCTACGCGACGCACCCAGTCACGTAGTAGGTGCCGTGCGCACCAGGGAAACGAAAAACCGTCGCTGCGGCGGCTATTCCGCAGCATCGCTCAATAAAAACAATCAGGAGCAACGATGAAGACCACACAGCAAACCCTCACCTGTTCGCTCGGCGCGCCCTGCTTGCTGGCACTGGCTTTGGCCACCCCGCAGGTGCAGGCCGTCGAGTTCACTGGCTACGTGCGCAGCGGTATCGGTGGCGCGGACACCGGCGGCACGCAGCAGTGCTTCCAGTTACCGGGGGCGCAATCGAAGTACCGCCTGGGTAACGAGTGCGAGCAGTACATCGAGCTGGATTTGCGTCAGGACCTGTTTCGCCTGGACGACGGCTCGGTGATCAGCGTCGAGGGCATGGCCCAGCTCTACAACCAGTACGGCCACACACCGAAGTTCACTGGTGACTATGGCTCCGCGCGGATGAACCAGATGTACGCGGAGTGGAGCAACATGCCGGCGCTGAACGGTGGTTCGCTGTGGGCCGGGCGGCGTTTCTACAAACGTAACGACATCCATATCTCCGACTTCTACTACTGGAACCAGAGCGCCACCGGTTTCGGTATCGACGAGATGAAGATCGGCGACCTCAAGTACAGCTACGTGTTTTCGCGTAAGGACAACTACGACCAGGAGCCCTATATCAACCGCCACGATTTCAACGTTGGCGGCTTCCAGGTCAACCCCGGCGGCGAGCTGGAAGTGGGCGTCAGCTACATCGACAAACCGGACAGCACCGACAGTCACAGTGGCTGGGCGGTGACCGCGCAGCACAAGCAGCAGGAGTTCCTCGGCGGGGTCAACACCGTTGCCCTTCAATACGGTCGCGGGCCGGGCACAGCTCTGGGCTACACCGGTGATCCGACCCTCGACAGCAGCAGTAGCAGCTGGCGTCTGGTGGAGTTCTTCGACTTCCAGATGACCCCGCGTCTTGGCGGTCAGGTGCAGCTGGTTTATCAGCGTGACAAGCGCCCGGACGGCGCCAATCAGAACTGGCTGTCCGTCGGTGGCCGTACCAGCTATGCCTTCACCGAGCAGTTCAAGCTGGTCGGCGAGATCGGTCGCGATCAGGTCGAGGCGCCTGGCGGTACGCGCAAGCTGACCAAGTTCACCATCGCGCCGACCTGGTCACCATCCGGCCCCGGTTTCTGGGAACGCCCGGAAATTCGCCTGTACTACACCTACGCCAGCTGGAACCGCGCCGCGCAGCAGGCCGCCAACCTGTTGGCCGATGGCTCGGCGTTGTCCGAGAACGGCGCCTTCGGCAGCGCACGTAACGGCTCCAACTTCGGCGTGCAGGTGGAGTACTGGTGGAAGTAGAGCGCTACTAGGATGTGCCCGCTTTAAATCAGTCGGTGCGCATGGCGTACCCTACGTAGGTGGCGCAGGTCATCCGTAGGGTGCGCTGTGCGCACCAGGCGTCAGAGCAACCCCGCCACCAGGCGCCCGAGCACTTCCATGGCCTGTTCGCTGCGCGGGCTCCAGGGGTGGCCGTAGTTGAGCCGTGCGCAGTGGCGAAAGCCCTGGCTGGCGGAGAAGATCGGCCCCGGCGCCAGGCTGATTCCCTGGGCCAGCGCCAGGCGCAGCAGTTGCAGCGAGTCCAGACGCTCGGGGAATTCGAACCAGAGGAAGTAGCCACCCGAAGGCCTTGTGACCCGCGTGCTGGCGGGAAAGTGTCGGGCGGCGGAGGCGAGCATGGCGCTCTGTTGCATTTCCAGCGCGTGGCGCAGCTTGCGCAGGTGACGGTCGTAGCCGCCGTGCTGCAGGTAGTCGGCCAGCGCCGCCTGGGCTGGCACCGAGGGCGAGATGGTGGTCATCAGCTTGAGCCGGGCGATCTGTTCGGCATAGCGCCCGCCGGCCACCCAGCCGATGCGATAACCCGGCGCCAGACTCTTGGAGAAGGAGCTGCAATGCATCACCAGCCCTTCGCGGTCAAAGCTCTTCACCGGTTTGGGCGGGTGGCTGCCGAAGTACAGCTCGGCGTACACGTCGTCCTCGATCAACGGCACCTGATGCTCGACCAGCAACTCATACAGCGCCTGCTTCTTGGTCTCGCTCATGCTGGCGCCGAGCGGGTTCTGCAGGCTGCTCATGAACCAGCAGGCCTTGATCGGCAGTTGCTTGAGGCTATCGGACAGGGCGCCCAGGTCGATGCCCTCGCGCGGGTGCACGGGGATTTCCACGGCCTTGAGCTGCAGGCGCTCCAGCACCTGCAGGCAGGCGTAGAAGGTGGGGGACTCGATGGCCACCAGGTCGCCCGGTTGGGTCACGCACTGCAGGCAGAGGTTGAGCGCCTCCATGGCGCCGTTGCTGATCACCAGCTCCTCCATCGGCAGCATCACGCCGCTGACCATGTAGCGCAGGGCGATCTGCCGGCGCAGGTCGGCGTTGCCGGCGGTCATGTCGGCGATGATCTCGTGTGGCGATAGCATGCGCAGCGCGTGCGCCATGCTCTTGGCCAGACGCGGCAGGGGGAACAGGTCGGGGCTGGGGAAGGCCGAGCCGAAGGGCACGGTGTGCGGGTCCTTCAGCGAGGCGAGCACGGAGAACACCAGCTCGCTGACGTCGACCTCGGTGGTCTGCGCCGCGTGGGCGGTCAGTTCCGGTTCGTGCAGCGGGCGTTTGGCGTGTTCGCGGACGAAGTAACCGGAGCGGGCGCGCGCCTGGATCAGGCCACGATCCTCCAGCAGGTAGTAGGCCTGGAACACGGTGGACGGGCTGACGCCGTAGGTGCGGCTGGCATGGCGCACCGAGGGCACTTTCTCACCGGGGCCGAGCACGCCGGTACGGATCAGCTCGGCGATCTCGTCGGCAAATTTTTCGTAGCGTTTCATCCTGTCCTGGTTCACCGCCGCAAAGGGTACGGGCGAACACTTTACGGGGTGAGCGGCAGACATGGCAGTGCCTCGTGAGTGGGAGGGCATACATCGGATGTAGGAGCGGATATATCCGCGATGAATGCGGCGCAGCGGTTTCGCGGCTGAAGCCGCTCCCACAGGTTCGGGCTACGCTACATGCCCATTCGCCGCGGGGCGCGGCTCCTACACGGATATCTGTAGGAGCCCCGCCGCGGGGCGAAGCGCTAGCGCAGCGGTGCCAAGAAGGTGCTCTTGGTGCTCACATGGCTCTGCGAATCGGCCTTGTCGCGCACTTCGAAACGCAAGGTCTGCGGCCCAGCAGCGTTGTGCGAGGCCGTCAGCGCGACGCTTACCGGCAGGTCGCGAATCTCCCCCGGCGCCAGGTTCAGCGTGCTCGGGCCATGCAGCTCGAAGTCGCCGGGCTCGACCAGACTGATGGCATAGCTGCGCGGCTGCTGGGTCTTGTTGATGATCTTCAGGCTGTAGATGTTCTCGATCTGGCCCAGAGCGTTCTCGCGGAACAGGCCACGGTCGCGGGTCACGTCCAGCGAGATCAGCGGGCGTTCGGCCAGCGCCCAGACGAAGGCGCCGATCATCACTGCCAGCATCGCCGCGTAGCCGATCAGGCGAGGGCGCAACCAGTGGGTCTTGCCGCCGGCCAGCTCGTTCTCCGAGCTGTAGCGCACCAGGCCACGGTCATAGCCGAGCTTGTCCATGATGCTGTCGCAGGCATCGACGCAGGCGCCGCAGCCGATGCACTCCAGTTGCAGGCCGTCGCGGATGTCGATGCCGGTGGGGCAGACCTGCACGCACATCGTGCAGTCGATGCAATCGCCCAGGCCTTCGGCCTTGTAGTCGGCGTCCTTGCGGCGCGGGCCACGGTTCTCGCCGCGGGCGGCGTCGTAAGAGATGACCAGCGTATCGCTGTCGAACATCACGCTCTGGAAGCGCGAGTAGGGGCACATGTCGCGGCATACCTTTTCGCGCAGCCAGCCGGCGTTGATATAGGTGGCAGCCGTGAAGAACAGTACCCAGAACGCCGTGGTGGCACCGACTTCGAGGGTCGCCAGGTCAAGCGTCAGTTGGCGCACCGGAGTGAAGTAGCCGACGAACGCCAGGGCAGTGACTAGGCTGACCGCGAGCCACAGGCCGTGCTTGGCGCTGCGCCGGGCCAGTTTCTGCAGCGACCAGGGCGCGGCGTCGAGCTTGATGCGCTGGCCGCGGTCGCCCTCGGTGATCTGCTCCACGCGCATGAAGACCCATGTCCACACGCTCTGCGGGCAGGCGTAGCCACACCAGACGCGGCCAGCCAGCACGGTGATGAAGAACAGGCCAAAGGCGGCGATGATCAGGATCGCCGAGAGCAGGATGAAATCCTGGGGCCAGAAGGTCGCGCCGAAGATATGGAACTGGCGGTTATCCAGATCCCAGAGCACGGCCTGGCGGCCGTGCCAATCGATCCAGGCGGTGCCGAAGAACAGCAGGAACAGCAGGCCGGCACCGAGCAGACGCAGGTTGCGAAAGCGTCCGGTGAAGCTGCGCGTATGGATCGGTCCGCCGGCCTGGGCCGGTGTCAGGCGGATGGGTTTGCTCGGGTCGATGGTCTCGACGCTGCGCACGGGGATCAGATCGGTCATTTAGTTGCCCTCATCAGGCGTTTATCAGGCTGGCGCCATGATCCGGGGGCAACTGATCGCAAAACAGACTCAGGTTTTCGATAAAAAAGCGGATCAGATGACCGCGTTGGACGTAGGGAGAAATGTCAGAAAGGTCGCCAGGCCCTGCCATTTCTGGCGTCTGGAGCTTTGCCGTCTGGCTATGCAGCGTACGCCCTGCGACATCGCGCCGCGCCAATCAGTGACCTGCGCTGGTCACTGTCGTGTCTATCTGATCCGCTTTTTTAAGGCTTTTCTGGCGCTGTTTTCGGTGCACGCCTGGCAGGCATAGTCGACGCCCCGTGATCAGGAGGCCTACCTGCATGTACCAATACGACGATTATGACCGCGCGCTGGTGCGCGAGCGCGTCGCCCAGTTCCGCGACCAGGTACAGCGGCGCCTGGCCGATGAACTGAGCGAGGAGGAGTTTCTGCCGCTGCGCCTGCAGAACGGCCTGTACCTGCAAAAGCATGCCTACATGCTGCGCGTGGCCATCCCTTACGGCACCCTGTCGGCCAAGCAGATGCGTGCGCTGGCGCATATCGCCCGCGAGTATGACCGCGGTTACGGCCACTTCACCACGCGGCAGAACATCCAGTTCAACTGGATCGAGCTGGAACGTGTGCCGGACATCCTCGACTGGCTGGCCGATCACGACATGCATGCCATCCAGACTTCCGGCAACTGCGTGCGCAACGTCACTACCGAGGCTTTCGCCGGCGTCGCTGCCGACGAGTACCTCGACCCACGGCCACTGGCCGAGATCCTCCGTCAGTGGTCGACGGTCAATCCGGAATTCCTCTTCTTGCCGCGCAAGTTCAAGATCGCCCTGTGCGCGGCTGAGCAGGACCGCGCAGCCGTTCAGGTGCATGACATCGGCCTGCAGCTGTATCGCGACCAGGCCAACGAGCTGCGTCTGCGTGTGCTGGTCGGCGGCGGCCTCGGGCGTACGCCGATCATCGCCCAGACCCTGCGCGAGGGTCTGCACTGGCAGGACTGCCTGTCCTACGTCGAGGCCATCCTGCGCGTGTACAACCGCCACGGCCGACGCGACAACAAGTACAAGGCGCGGATCAAGATCCTGGTCAAGGCCCTTGGCATCGAGGCCTTCGCTAATGAGGTGGAGCGCGAGTGGCAGCCGATCAAGGACGGCCCGGCGCAACTGACCGAGGACGAGTACCAGCGCGTCGCGGCCTCCTTCCACAAGCCGGACTACGTGCCGCAGGACGCCCTCGACCTCGACTTCGGCACCCACCTGGCGCGCGACGAGGCCTTCGCCCGTTGGGTTTCGCGCAATGTCATGGCACACCAGGTGCCCGGTTACCTCAGCGTGGTGCTGTCGACCAAGCCCGGCATCAGCGCTCCGCCCGGCGACGTCACGGCCGAGCAGATGGAGGCCGTGGCCGACTGGAGCGAGCGCTACGGCTTCGGCGAGATTCGCGTCGCCCACGAACAGAATCTGGTGCTGCCCGATGTACGCAAGGCCGACCTCTACGCGCTATGGCGGGAGGCCGAAGCGGCCGGGCTGGGCACGGCCAACGCCGGGTTGCTCACCGACATCATCGCCTGCCCCGGTGGTGATTTCTGCTCGCTGGCCAACGCCAAGTCGATCCCCATTGCCCAGGCCATCCAGCAGCGTTTCGACGATCTCGACTACCTGCATGATCTGGGCGAGCTGAGCCTGAACATCTCCGGCTGCATGAACGCCTGCGGCCATCACCATATCGGCAACATCGGCATCCTCGGCGTCGACAAGAACGGGAGCGAGTGGTACCAGCTCACCCTCGGTGGTAGCCAGGGCCAGCAGGCGGCGCTGGGCAAGGTGATCGGCCCGTCGTTCGCTGCCGAGCAGGTGCCCGAAGTGATCGAGCGCATCGTGCGCACCTATGTCGATCAGCGGCAGGTCAACGAAGGCTTTCTCGACACCTTCCAGCGCATCGGCCTGGAGCCATTCAAGGCGAGCGTTTACAGCCGCGAGGAGGTGGCATGAACAACCTGATTCGCCTGGTCGAGGGCCAGGCCTGCATCGTCGACGACGATCCCTGGCAGCTCGATGTGGAGGCTGACGCGCCATTGATCCTGCCGCTGACGGCCTGGCGTGAGCGGCAGTCTGTGGAGGTGCTGGAGGGTAGGGCGATGAGCGACGATGGCTTGCTGCTGCAGGTGGATGACGAGCCGGAGGCGCTGCAGCCGTTTCTTTTCAGCCTGCCGCTGATCGCCATCGACTTCCCCAGCTTCCGCGATGGCCGTGGCTACAGCCAGGCCTACCTGCTACGTACCCGACTGGGCTGGCGCGGCGAGTTGCGCGCGGTGGGCGATGTGCTGCGCGACCAACTGGCGCACATGCGCCAGTGCGGCTTCGATGCCTTCGCCGTGCGCGCCGACAAATCGCTGGAAGATGCACTCAAGGGCCTGCAAGGGCTCAGTGTGTTGTATGGTCGCTCGGTTATCGAGCCGCGTCCGCTGTTTCGTCGGGGGCGCCAGAAGGAGGAGTCGAGATCATGATGGTGCGTGGCCTGTTCTGGCTGGTATTGCTGCAATTGTTCGGCGTGGCGCTCAATCACTGGCTGTTGCCGATGCTGCCGGCCTCGATCATCGGCCTGCTGCTGCTCTCGGTCTGGCTGATGTGGCGCGGCGCCGTGCCCGAGCCGCTGCAGCAGGCCGCCGGTGGTTTACTGCCGTATCTGCCGCTGCTGCTGGCCGTACCGGCCTCTGGGATCATGACCAGCAGCGATCTGCTGCTCGGTGAGCTGCCGGTGATTGTCACCGCGTTGGTGCTGTCGCTGCTGGTGACCGTGCCGTTCTGTGGCTGGCTGTTGCAGACGCTGATCCGCCGTCAGGAGCGCAAGGGATGACATTGCTGACTCATCACCCGCTGTTCGCCATCGCCCTGACGCTGGCCGCCTTTCTGATCGCCGCCTGGCTCCATCGCCGCAGTGGCTGGCTGCTGCTGCAGCCGGTTCTGGTGTCGGTCACACTGATCGTAACCACCTTGCTGCTGTGCGGGGTGGACTATGCCACCTACCGCGCTGGCGCCGAGCCCGTTGCCTGGCTGCTGGGGCCGGCCACCGTGGCCCTGGCGGTGCCGCTGCAGCACAACATCAAGCGCATCCGCCAGTTGTTCTGGCCGGTGCTGATCACCCTTACGGCCGGCGGCGTGCTGTCGGTGGCGTTGACCCTGGCCATCGGCTGGGCGCTGGGGGCCGACTGGAGCGTGGTGATGAGCCTGGCGCCGAAATTCGCGACCATGCCGATTGCCATGCCGGTGGCCGAGCAGATTGGCGGCGTGGCGTCGCTGGCGGCGGTGATGGTCATGCTCACCGGTGTGATCGGTACGGCCATGGGGCCGCTGCTACTGCGTTGGGCGGGCGTCGACCACCCGGCGGCGCGTGGCCTGAGCTATGGCATCAACGCCCATGCCATTGGCACCGCCCATGCCTTGCAGGAAGGGGAGGAGTGCGGCGCCTTCGCCGCCCTGGCGATGAGCCTGCTGGGCATCGGCACTGCCTTGCTGCTGCCGCTGCTGCTGGCCTGAATCGGGCGGGATTCCGCCATTTCCAAAGGGCTCTTCACGGGGTGCTGGCGAGTTCCCGCCAGCATCGAGCCTGCTGTGTGGCAGAAAGCCGCATTCGACCTGCTGAATCCATTCAGCGGCACGCATATTGCTCTAGCACGCGGCGCGATCGGAATACGCCCGCCAAGAGGCCTGGAACCCCCTTCCTTTTGCCCTGTCGCAGATCTGCGGCTATCGCTCATGTGCGGCCCAAACGGCCGCTGCCCGAAACCTTGCCTGCACGGCCCTTGCCGTCGTGCGACGAATAGGACTGTCCCATGAAAAAAATCCTGCTGACGCTGCTTTGTCTCAGCGTGATCGGTTGCTCCAAGCCCCGCGAGCCCGAGAAAACCGTCGACGTGCTGCTGATCGGCGCTGGCGTGATGAGCGCCACCCTCGGCACCTACCTCCACGAGCTGCAGCCGGACTGGAGCATCGAAATCTACGAGCGCCTCGACAAGGTAGCCGCTGAAAGCTCAAATGGCTGGAACAACGCCGGCACCGGCCACTCGGCTTTCTGCGAGCTGAACTACACCCCGGAAACCGCCGACGGTGGCATCGATATCAGCAAGGCCATCGCGATCAACGAATCGTTCGAGATCTCCAAGCAGTTCTGGGCCACCCAGATCGAGCGCGACGTGCTGAGCAAGCCCAAGAGCTTCATCAACATCACTCCGCACATGAGCTTCGTCTGGGGCGACGACAACGTCGAGTACCTGCGCAAGCGCCACGCCGCCCTGCAGCACAGCAACCTGTTCCGCGGCATGGAGTTCACCGAGGACCACGCGCAGATCGCTCAGTGGGTGCCGCTGATCATGCAGGGTCGTGATCCGCAGCAGAAGGTTGCCGCCACCCGCATGGCCATCGGTACCGACGTCAACTTCGGCGAGATCACCCGTCAGCTGATCGACTCGCTGATTGGCAAGGAGCAGGCCAGCCTGCACCTGGAACACGAAGTTCGCGACCTGCAGCGCAACGATGACGGCACCTGGCGCGTGACCGTGGCCGACCTGGCCAAGGGCGGCGCCGAGCAGAGCATCAATGCACGCTTCGTGTTCATCGGCGCCGGTGGTGGCGCGCTCAAGCTGCTGCAGAAGTCCGGCATCGAAGAAGCCAAGGGCTACGCCGGCTTCCCGGTCGGCGGCCAGTTCCTGATGACGCGTAACCAGGAGGTGGTTGCCCAGCACCTGGCCAAGGTCTACGGCAAGGCTTCGGTCGGCTCGCCGCCCATGTCCGTGCCGCACCTGGATACCCGCGTGATCGACGGCGAGAACGTGCTGCTGTTCGGCCCGTTCGCCACCTTCTCCACCAAGTTCCTCAAGAATGGCTCGCTGCTCGACATGTTCAGCAGCATGACCACCGACAACTTCATGCCGATGGTCAATGCCGGCATGGACAACTGGTCGCTGAGCACCTACCTGATGGGCCAGCTGATGCTCAGCCAGGAAGACCGCATGGCGTCGCTGCGTGAGTACTTCCCGGAGGCGCAGGACGCCGACTGGGAGCTGCTCACCGCCGGCCAGCGCGTGCAGATCATCAAGAAGGATGCCGAGAAGGGCGGCGTACTGCAGTTCGGTACCGAAGTGGTGACCGCTGCCGACGGCAGCATCAGCGCGCTGCTGGGCGCCTCGCCGGGTGCCTCCACTGCCGCGCCGATCATGCTGCAACTGATCGAGAAAGCCTTCGCTGACAAGGTCGCCACTCCTGAGTGGCAAGCGCGCCTGAAGGAGATCATCCCGTCCTACGGGCAGAAGCTGAACGACGACCTGGCGCTGACCAACCGTATTCGTCAGTGGAGCAGCGAGCGTCTCGAGTTGCAGCACATCGAAGTGGCGCCGGACGTGGAAATGGCTGTCGAGCCCGAGCCGACGCCCGTGACGCTGTAAGGCTTTAACCGCTGTAGAAGCACCCGCCCTGCGTGATGCGCAGAGCGGGTTTTTTCTTGGGTCGCTGATATTCGTGAGCTGAATCTTTCGCGGCTGAAGCCGCTCCTACAGGTATTCACCCGTACCGTAGGAGCGGCTTCAGCCGCGATGTTCCATCCATGCTTCGTAGCCCGGGTGAAGTCCGAGGCCGGTCGAACGTCAGAAAAGCTATCGCGGCTGAAGCCCCCCCACAGATCCGCCGTGCCTGTGGGAGGGGCTTTAGCCGCGACTGGGTAGAGGGTGATTGCTCGGTTTACGTCCGGGCGATGGGCAGGCTGATCACTCCGTCAGCGTCATCAGAATATCGGCATACCAGGTGCAGTTCAGGCCCAGCGCCTCGTCCTGATCCTCGTCGCGATTGCCGAGCAGGCGGGTCGAGTGGATGCCGAGCAGATGCCAGGGCAGGTCGCCATCGACGCTGGCGCGCTTGACCACGGGTGCGCCACTGATGCCGCGATGGGTGCGGCCGTCGGTGAGAAAGTAGCCCAACCCCTGAAAGCGCAGGCCGAAAGAGGAGGCTAACCCGGCGTGACGCGCCACCGGCATACGGTGCAGGGTGTCCTGAAATCCCAGCGGGAAGCCCACCACCAGCAGCGTCGAGCCAATTTCTACATGCTCGTCGGCTTGTAGCAGGTGCTGCGGGGTGAAGGCCTGGTAGGCGCCGCCGTTGGGAAGAGCGGCCTGATCCAACTCGATCACCGCCACATCGATCTCGCCCGCGCCATCCATACCCTGACGCCACAGGTGCTGGTCGCCGTCATACAGCGGGATGGAGAAGCTGACGGTGCTGGCCAGGTTGTTCGCGTCGGTATGCAGCTCGATCTGCAGACTATCCGGCTGATGGCCGCTGGGTTTGTCAAGGACGACATGGCGGCTGGTGACGAGAAACAGCCGTTGCTCCCGGCGGAAGAAGAAACCACTGGCGTTGGTCAGTATCTGCCCAGCGGCCAGGGTGGTGATGCGTGCAGCGCTCAACATCAGGGAGTCGATCATGGCCAGGGCCTCCTGCCGGTATGTGGTCTATCACTGACTGCCAAACCCGTGACAGGTTCGTCTGTTTGTTCTGAGCCTCCGCCATAGTGCACGTGACATCCATCCGAGGCGGTAGCGGGGCGGTAGGGTGCGCTGTGCGCACCGGTGGCTACGGTGATTCGAAGGTGCGCACAGCGTACCCTACACACATCACGGCGCGGCCGGCTCGTCCTCGTTGCGATCCAGCGCCACCTGGCGGATCGACAGGCGAATCTCCGCTGGCAGCACGCGCTTGGCGGCGCCTTCGGCCAGCTCGCTGAGCAGTGGGTGATGGCTGAGCTTGCCGGCTTCGTCCTGGCGCAGCACGCCCTGGTCCAGCAGGCTCTGGATGAAGTGGCGGAACAGGCTCTTGTCGAAGAACTCCGGCGCGTTCAGGCCATGCAGGATCGACAGGCGCTGAGCCATGACCGTACACAGGTCTTCCAGCTCCTCGGCGCTGATCGCGTTCTGCCCGGCATTGAGCAGCAGGGCGATGGCCATGTAGAAGCGCTGCAGGGTCTGCGCCACCGAGCGCGACAGCAGCGTCAGCAGCACGAACTGGCGCGAACTCGGCGCCGGGCGCACGTACACATCGCCCTCGACCTTGAGCAGGCCCTGTTCTACGAACGCCGCCAGCCACTGGTCGATCACGCCTTCCAGCTCGCTCTGCTCCCAGCGGATGAACAGCTCGGACTGCAGATACGGATACAGCGCGCCGGCGTAGCGCAGGATCTGCTCGCGGCTGATCCGTGCGCTGCTCTGGAAGAAGCTCGCCAGCAGCGCTGGCAGGGCGAAGATGTGCAGCACGTTGTTGCGGTAGTAGGTCATCAGGACGGCGTTCTGCTCGTCCAGATAGAGAATCTTGCCCAGTGCATCCTTCTGCTCGGCCAGCAGGTCCATGCCCTTGACGTGCTCGATCAGCGCCGCGCCGTCACCCTCAGGCAGGGTGGTGTGCGGCGAGTAGGGCACCGCGCGCAGCAGGGCCAGGTACAGGTCGAGCACACGGGCCAGGGCGCGGTCATCCAGGGCCAGCTTGCTGGTGGACAACAGTGCCAGGGCCACCAGGTTGACCGGGTTGATCGACGCCGCCTCGTTGAGGTGACGCGCCACGCGCTCACCCAGGCGATTGGTGGTGTCGTTGAGCCAGGCCGGGCGGTACTGCGGGCCCAGCTCCTGTTCACGCCAACCGGGCTGCTGCTGGTCGAGGAATTCGGCCAGCTTGATCGGCTCGCCAAAGTTCACCGAGACCTGGCCAAAGCGCTGCTTGAGCGCGCCGAGCACCTTGAACAGGTCGAAGATCGACTCCTTCTTCTTGCTCGCGCCACGCAGTTCGCCCAGGTAGGTGCGGCCTTCCAGCACGCGTTCGTAGCCGATGTACACCGGCACGAAGACGATGGGCAGGCGGTTGCTGCGCAGGAAGCTGCGTAGGGTGATGGCCAGCATGCCGGTCTTCGGCCGCAGCATGCGCCCGGTGCGCGAACGGCCGCCCTCGACGAAGTACTCGACCGGGAAACCCTTGCTGAACAGGGTGTGCAGGTATTCGTTGAACACCGCCGTATACAGCGGGTTGCCCTTGAAGGTGCGGCGCATGAAGACGGCGCCGCCACGGCGCAGCAGGCCGCCAATCACTGGCATGTTGAGGTTGATGCCGGCGGCAATGTGCGGCGGCGTCAGGCCATTGCGGAACAGCAGGTAGGACAGCAGCAGGTAGTCGATGTGGCTGCGGTGGCAGGGCACGTAGATCACCTCGTGGCCCTGGGCGATGTCGCGCACGCCTTCGACGTTGTGCACCTTGATGCCGTCGTAGATTTTGTTCCAGAACCAGCTCAGTACCAGTTCGAGGAAGCGGATCACCGTGTAGGTGTAGTCCGAGGCGATCTCGTTGCCGTAGCGCAGCGCCTGGGCTTCAGCCTTCTCCAGGCTGATCTTCTCGCGCTCGGCTTCCTCGGCAATCGCCTGGCGCACCATCGGGTCGTGCACCAGGCCCTTGACCAGGTTGCGTCGGTGCGACACGTCCGGGCCGATCACCGCGGCCTTCTGGTTGCGGAAGTGCACACGCAGGATGCGGTGCACCATGCGCAGGGTGCGCTCCTTGCCCTTGTCCTGCTCGACCAGCTCGCGCAGGTGAATCGGCGTGGAGAACTGCACGCGGGTCTTGCGCCCGAGAATCAGGATGCTGACCAGCCGGCGCAGGCGCCCGGTGACTGCCCAGCTGTCTGCGAACAGCAGTTTCCAAGGGCTGGTTTCGCGATCCGGCGACTGGCCCCAGAACACGCTGACTGGCACGATCTGCGCGTCGTCTACGGCATGCTGGCTGAGGGCAGTGACCACGCGATCGAGGGTCGGCGAGATGCCGCGCTTGTCCTGACGGCCGAACCAGTCCGGCTCCGGCGTCAGGTAGAAGAAGGCGGCGGGTTCGATATGTTCCCCAACCGCCACTGGCAGTACCGGGCGCGGCAGGCCGGCCTTGGTGCACTCGCGGTCGACCACCGCCAGGTCGCTCACCGAGGGCTGCTGCAGCACGTAGAACACCGGCTTGCTGCGGTCGAGCTTGAGGGTGAAGGCGGACTGGTTGATGGTTTCCGAGCGTACCCAGAGGTACAGCAGGCGGCGCAACGATCCGAAGACGAGGCGGCGGAAGGGGGAACGGGTCATACGGACTCTGCTTGTATGGCAAAACGAGCGGTGGCTCGGGAAGGGCGCTAGTGTGCCGCAAGCCGCGACTGGCGGGCAAAAAACTCGTGCGTCCAGGCGGTCAGCCCGGCCAGCATGCAGGCGGCGTATGACGAAAAAACGGTCAATGACTCAGCACCCGTTGATCAACAGAACCGTAAAGCGGGTCCCGGGTTCCCGATCAGAATGCCGAGTCAGCCGTACCCGATGGTGCGGCTCGCCTCCTGGCGCTGGTTGCGTTGGTGTACCGGGTAGGGGGGGGGGCGGGGCGCGGCGGGGGGGGGGGGGGGGGGTGGGGGGGGGGGGGGGGGGCCAAAAGTGGTGGAGGTGTGTGGGGGGGGGGCGGCCCGCCCCCGGCGGGGCGGGGTGGGG
>NZ_RHQP01000028.1:0-31744 GCF_003935465.1 Pseudomonas sp. o96-267 | reverse complement strand
CGCCCCGCGGGGGGGGGGTGGGGCGGCGCCGCGGGGTCGCCCCCCCCCCCCCCCCCCCCGCGGGGGGGGGGGGGCCCCCCCCCCCCCCCCCCGCTCCTACAGGTGTTCCTGTAGTGGGGGCCGAGTCAGCCGACCACGTCGCTGCGATGTTGCTGCAGGGTCGTAGGGTAGGCCGGGCGGCGATCCGCTTCAGCGTAGTAGGGTGGGCTTCAGCCCACCAAGTTGTGATCTCGCAATTCAGCAGCTTTGGCCGGGGGCATACCGCTTCAGTCCAACAGGAGTTGTGGTCTGGTGGCCGGCGCGATCAGCCGCGGGCCTCACGCCAACTTCATCACCACCACGCCAGCCGCGATCACCGCGCACGCCACTAGGCGAATCGGTCGCAACCTCTCCTTGAGCAACACCACCCCCAGCAGCACGGCGAATACCACGCTGGTCTCGCGCAAGGCCGAAACCAATGCCACCGGTGCCTGGGTCATGGCCCAGATGACGATGGTGTAGGCTGCCATCGACATCGCCCCGCCAGCCAGCCCGCCACGCCAGTGCGGGCCCAGCTGCAGAAAGGCGCGCGGCCCGCGGCTGATGGCTAATACCGCTGCCATCACCACGCCGTTGACAGTGAACAGCCACAGCGAATAGCTCAGTGCATCGCCATTGCTGCGTGCGCCCACGGCATCGCTGAGGGTGTAGCCGGCGATGAACAACGCCGTCATCAATGCACAGAACAGCATCGCTCCTTGCGGCGCCTGGTGTTGGCCGCCGCGCAGCGCCATCAGCCAGATGCCCAGCACCAGTACCAGCAAGCCCAGCAACTGCAAGGCGCCAAGCCCGTCGTGCAACAGCAGCAGTGAGAGCAGGGCGACCATCAGCGGCGAGCTGCCCCGCGCAATGGGGTAGACCTGGCCCAGGTCGCCGTACTGGTAGGCGCGGGCGAGAAAGAAGTTGTAGCCGATATGCAGCAGCGCCGACAGCGCGATCCATGGCCAGGCCGAGGCCTGTGGCAGCGCCACCAGCGGCAGGGCGCAGAGCGCCACCAGGCCGGCACCGATCTGGATCAGCGTGGCGGTGAGGAAGCGATCCAGACCAATCTTGAGCAGGGCGTTCCAGCCGGCATGCAGGACAGCGGCGGCGATGACGGCGAGAAAGACCGTGGTTTCCAAGGCGGGCCTCGAAGGCAGGCGGTTGTCGAAGAAATAGAGCAGGAGCAGTGCGGATAGCGCTCGGCTCGAAGTGATGTGGCTGAGGTGCAGTGTCGGTCGTCAGTTTGCCGCAAGCTCGATTTTCGGGCAAAAACCATTACAGCGTGATGGCAGCACAGTGGCGCAACAATGCCTATGATTCAACGCAAGGCGATGGATCACCCCCGCGACGCTGAACGAAAGGGCAGCAAACCCTTGCCCTCGACAACTAGAAAACAGCCCGCCCGTGCATGGCTTGGAGAACTAAGGCGATGACCCCGCCTAGACTGTCGATTGACGCGCATGATGCCGTCGTTAGACGCCCTCGAATCGCAACACCTTTGAACCTGCTGATCGTTCTGGCGAGCGTATTCGTTGCCGTTGTCTGGTTGATCACCCTGCAACGCATCGCCTTCGAGCGTGAGCAGGCGCTGGCCGCAGAAATGGAGGCCAACTCCAGCCTGGCCATCGCCTTCGAGCAGCAGGTGTTTCGCGCGCTGAAGGCGGCCGAGCAGGTGGCGGCCTTCGTGCGCGAGCAGTACCGCCGGCAGGGCGAGGCCATCGACCTGCGCCGCTGGGTCGAGGAGGGCGTGATCCGCGAGGAGATGTTCACCATCGTCAGCGTGGTGGACGAGCATGGCGATATCGTTAGCAGTAGCCAGGACACTGGCCCGGTCAACTACGCCGACCGCGAGTTCTTCACCGCGCAGCGCGATGCCCGTATCGATCACCTGTTCATCAATCAGCCAGTACTCGGGCGGGTTTCCGGGCGCTGGTTGATACCCATGTCGCTGCGTATCGAGCATGCTGACGGTAGCTTCGCTGGCGTCGTGGTGATGGCCGTGCGTCCAGAGGATGTCACGCGTTTCTTCCAGCAGGTCGATCTGGGACCGCAGGGGCTATTGGAACTCGCCGGCCTCGACGGCGTGGTGCGTGCACGCAAAGTCGGCGCACGCAGCGAATTTGGCCTGGGTGCCGAGTCGTTGGCCTGGTTCCAGCGGCAAAAGCTGCACGAAGCCGACGATTTCTATGACAGTGGCGAGGCGCTCGATGGCATCGCCCGTATCGTCAGCTACCGCACCATGAGTGATTATCCACTGATGATTACCGTGGCCACCGCCTACGACGAGGAGATGGCCACCACCATGCAACGGCGCTCCACCTACCTGATGGCCGCGGTTGGCGTCACTTTGGTGGTGATGCTGTTCGTTGGCCTGCTGGCGCTGATGCTGGTCCGCCAGCGCGCGGCCACCGATGCCCTGCAAGGCAGCGAAGCGCTGTTTCGCGCCACCTTCCACCAGGCGGCCATGGGTATCGCCCACATCAGCCCTGATGGCCAGATACTGCGGGTCAACGACACGTTCGCGCGCATGCTGGGGCGCCCCGCCGGGGCGCTGCTAGGCGTCAATATTTTCGACCTTAGCGACGCCGAAGTGGCCAGCGCAGCGCGCAGCTTTCTGAGCGCACAACTGGTCAGCGAGGCACGCACACTTTCCCCGGAAATCGAGAAGACCTATCGGCGCGAATCTGGCTCGCTGATCTGGGTCTGCGAGGCCTCGAGCGTCGTACGCAACCGCTATGGTCACCCGGAGTTCCTGGTGTTGGTCACACAGGACATCACCGAGCGCAAGCATCTGGAGGCGCGCCTTTGTCATTACGCCGAGCATGACGCCCTCACCGGGTTGGCCAACCGCGTCAGGTTCCACCAGCGGCTCGATCAGGCACTGGCGTCTGCGTGCGACCAGCAGGAGCTATGCGCCGTGCTCTATATCGACCTGGATGGATTCAAGGAAATCAACGACCGCCAAGGTCATTCGGCCGGCGATGGCCTGCTGCAGATGGCCGCCAGGCGGCTCGAGGGATGTGTGCGCAGCACGGACACGGTAGCGCGCTTCGGCGGTGATGAGTTCGGCATCGTCCTCGCCAGCTTGCACAGCAGTCAGGATTGTGAGGCCGTGGCGCTCAAGGTGCTGGATGTTCTGGCGCGTCCATTCGACCTGGATGGTAGCGTGGTGCGGATATCGGCTAGTGTCGGCGCCGCTCTGTTTCCGCTGCACGGTGAAAGCGGTCAGGACCTGCTCAAACGTGCGGACCAGGCCATGTACGCGGCCAAGCACGCGGGCAAGAATCGCTTTCACAGCGCTGACGAATAGGGCTGATGATGGCTTGAGCAGCCATCTACGGATCTTCGCCTGAGTACCTGTGACGGCTACTGGTCCGCGACAGGCTGAGTCGAAACGCCCTGTTCGCCAGCCACCAGCAGCTGCCTGCGCCATTTCCACTCCAGCATGCCCAAGCCTGCGACGAACGCAGCCTCGCCGAGCACATGGCAAAGCCCCGGTAGCGTCATGAGCGGGGCAAAGGTCGCAGCGATACCAAGGCATGCCAGCGCCCAGAGTCCGTTGGCCACTGCCAGCAGCTTGATCAGCGCTTCGGCGCGCCGCACACGAATCGCCAGCGAAAAGGAAAAGCAGGAATAGGCGATATTGACCGCGCCGATGAAGCTCAGCAGCTCGCGGGGCAGGGCATACCACTCGCTCAACCAGGCGGCGAACGACAGCACGAGAACTCCCGCGACTGCTGCGGCCATGCAGTCCAGCCAAAGGATATGCCTGATCATTCGCATGGGGCTCGTCTCAAACGCTACGCCGCTTTTGCACGGTGAGCAGGTACAGCAGGGTAAAGGCGATCACCAGCAGATCCAGGGCGACGGCGGGCGCGGCCTTGCTCAGGTAGTCCTGGCCATGGATCAGCAACAGCGACACGAAGATGGCCTTGCTCAGCGCGGCAATGACGGCACAGGGAACCCGATGCTTCGGGCTCAGCGCGCCATAGATCAGCAGCACGCCCATCAACCCGATCAGCGCCGACCAACTGCGAACGACCAAGGATTGCAACTGCCCGTCGAAGGATGCGCCAAACATCGACTGCAGCGCCTCCTGCGGGGCGAACAGGCCGTAGAACATGGTCGCTGTGAAAACGCCAGATAGCAGCATCAGCCATCTGAAATTGCGTGCAATGAAGTCCATCGATGTTTACGTCCTTGTTGATACGAGCGGGTGGAGCATAGCGTCAAAGCGAAGACGTTGGACGCAGCCAGGCTGGAGATTCATGTTGCCCCAGCAACCTGTGCGCCATTTCATCCAGGCAACCATATCCTTGAAGAGGTCTCGACGCTGTGCGCTCGCGCTGCTGGTTCAGGCTGGGGCCGGTGCAGCCATTGAGTCTATTGGTTTGGGTGAACAGACGCTCGATGAGCGAGCAGGGTGAGCAGCATTGGCTGGTACTTGGCTAGTGTGTCGTCTGGCGCCTGATACAGGTGCAGTGGCTGGTCAAGAAGTTGCGCGATCTGTTAGTCAAAAGCTCGTAAAACAAGCTGTAACCTGCATATCTTCTGGGTTCTTGGTGGTTTTGAAAAAGTGCTTTTCAGTCACAATTCATGCTTTATACTCGGCCTTCGGCTGCAGCAAGAACGCGAATCGCTTGACCTGCTCCATGCTCGATTGCCGGGGGTGGCGAACGCTGAGAAGAACGTTTTTACCGAGCCGTCAAAGCGCCTTCGGGACAATAAAAACATAGCGAGTTTGGAGAAGTTGGTAATGGCAGATCGTGAGACGGGAACCGTCAAATGGTTCAATGATTCCAAGGGTTACGGGTTCATTCAGCGCGAAAGCGGCCCGGACGTATTCGTTCACTACCGCGCTATTCGTGGCGACGGCCACCGCACCCTGGTCGAAGGCCAGAAGGTCGAGTTCGGTGTGACCCAGGGCCAGAAAGGCCTGCAGGCGGAAGACGTCTCCGCGGTCTGAGCTCCAGCTCGACATACAACAAGGCCCGTCGATGACGGGCCTTGTTGTTTATGGCGTTCGTTGAATATGAACGCACGGGTGGCGCAGACCTGTAGCCCGGATGTAATCCGGGGAAATGGACTGGGTTCCCCCGGATTACATCCGGCTACTGGCGAAGATAATGACCCCACGCAGCCTTGCGTAGGAGCCCCGCCCCGGGGCGAAGCTATATTAGGTGGTGCCGCCTAGATTCGCGGCGGGGCGCCGCTCCTACAGATTTACTGCTGCGCCAAGCGGCCACTTTTTATTCAGTACGCCAGACGATCTCGGTTTCACCATCGGCGTCGACCTTGATCCAGCGATCAGCTTCCTCATCCCTTTCATCTTCTACCCAGGTGCCCGGTGCGCAGCGCACTTGCACGCCGAGCGCGGCATGGGCGGCGCGGGCGCAGGCCAGGTCGTCGGCCCAGGGCGTGGCGTCGCTTTCCAGATACAGGCTGTGCCATTTGCCCACGGCTTTCGGCAGCCAGGTCACCGGCACGTCACCGGCCTTGCATTTGAAGGTCTGGCCTTTCTGCTGCCAGTCGCTGCATGGGCCAAGGGCTTCACCCAGCCATTGCGCCACGGCGTCACGTTCGGCGTCTTTCAGGTAGATCTCGATATCAGGTTGGCGCATGGCTTTCAGTCCTGAGAGCGTGGGCTCTGGGTTTTGGTGATCCAATCGTAGCGGATTGAAACGGTGACATCGAAGGGCTCGGCGATCACCGCTTCGCGACGTTCGGCACTGGCGCGCCAGCCGTGAGGGGTCATGGCCAGCAGGTCGGCGCGAGCCTGTGCTTCGGCCAGATGCAGCGGGAATTCGAGGGTCTCGCTGTGGGCCAAGTACATGCCGGGCGGAATCAGCGCCAGGTGCTTCTCGTCGTCGTAGTCACGGACTTCGTCGTACAGCTTTTGCCGCAGCTCCATCAGGTGGCCACGGGTTGGGCCCATACGCAGCAGGCCGCCACCGGGGGCGAGCAGGCGTTTGGCCTCGTTCCAGTCGAGTGGGCTGAAGACGCTGGCGAGCAGGCTGCAACTGGCATCGGCCAAGGGCACGCGGGCCATGCTCGCCACCAGCCAGTTCAACTGCGGAGCACGTTTGCACGCGCGTTTGACCGCCTCACGAGAGATGTCCAGGGCATAACCGTCGGCGGCGGGCAGGCCACGGGCGATCTGTTCCGTGTAGTAACCCTCGCCACAACCGATATCCAGCCAGCGCACCGGCTTGTAGTCGGCAGCCAGTGCGGCCAGGCGAGCAGCCAGCGGCGCGTAGTGGCCTGTGTCGAGAAAACACCGGCGAGCCTCGACCATGGCGGCATTGTCGCCGGGGTCGCGACTGTTCTTGTGTTGCACCGGCAGCAGGTTGTAGTACCCCTGGCGAGCGCGGTCGAAGCTGTGCCGGTTGCTGCAGATCAGGCCGCTGTCACTCGGCTCCAGCGATGTCTGGCAGATGGGGCAGATCAGGCTCATGCCAGCAACTTCACCATGGTCTGGTAGTAAACCTCGGTGAGCAGGTCGAGATCGCTGGCCAGTACACGCTCGTTGATCTGGTGGATGGTGGCGTTGACCGGGCCGAGTTCGACCACCTGGGTGCCCAGGGTGGCGATGAAGCGCCCGTCGGAGGTGCCGCCAGAGGTCGATGGAGTGGTGGCGCGGCCGGTGACGGCCTTGATGCTGGCGGCCACGGCGTCCAGCAGATCGCCCGGCTGGGTAAGGAAGGGCAGGCCGGACAGCGCCCACTCCAGGTGGTAGTCCAGACCATGCTTGTCGAGGATGGTGGTGACGCGCTGCTGCAGTTCTTCGACGGTGGATTCGGTGGAGAAGCGGAAGTTGAACACCGCTTTCAGCTCGCCGGGGATGACGTTGGTCGCACCGGTACCGGAATTGAGGTTGGACACCTGGAAGCTGGTCGGCGGGAAGTAGTCGTTACCGTGATCCCAGTGCTCGGCGGCCAGTTCGGCCAGTGCGGGAGCGGCCAGATGAATCGGGTTCTTCGCCAGGTGCGGGTAGGCGACGTGGCCTTGCTTGCCGTACACGGTCAGGGTGCAACCGAGCGAGCCGCGGCGGCCATTCTTGACCACGTCACCGAGCAGGGTGGTGCTCGACGGTTCGCCGACGATGCACCAGTCCAGGCGCTCGCTGCGCTCGCGCAGGCGCTCGACCACGGCTTTGGTACCGTGCTGGGCCGGGCCTTCTTCATCACTGGTGATGAGAAAGCTGATGGCGCCCTTATGCTTCGGGTAGTCGGCGACGAAACGCTCCACGGCGATGATCATGCTCGCCAGGCTGCCTTTCATGTCCGCTGCGCCACGGCCGCAGAGCATGCCGTCTTCATCCACGCGCACATCGAACGGCTGGTACTGCCAGGCGTCCAGCGGGCCGGTTGGCACCACATCGGTGTGGCCGGCGAAGCACAGTACCGGGCCGTCACCCCCGCGCTTGGCCCAGAAATTCTCCACCTCTTCGATACGCATGTGCTCGACCTCGAAGCCGCAGGCGGCCAGGCGGCGCATCATCAGCTCCTGGCAGCCTTCGTCGACCGGGGTCACGGACGGGCGGCGGATCAGGTCGAAGGCGAGGTCCAAGGTCGGGGTGAGGGGGGCGGTCATGATGGCTCCGGTACGACAGCTAGCGTGAAGGCTGGCCATCTTAAAGCAAAAGTCGTTACCGATCAGGTGATAAGGCGCGCCGTACGGCATCTTCGCCATAAAAGCGGCCTGCTGCGACTGGCCGACGGCTGACCTGCATGGCGGGCTTGGGTGGGCAGGTGGCTATCTCTATAATGCGCCGCTTCGTTCAGGGCACCTCTAAAAACTACCTGCGTTGCCATCGCTGCGTTAAAAACAGGCTCAAAATGCTCATTTACAGCACGTAAACTGCGCTTTTTCGCCTGTTTTTGCCTTGCACAGGCTGCCTCGCTTACGTTTTTAGAGGCGCCCTTCAGGGGGTGAGATGAGTACAGACGATCAACGCTTCGGCGGTATAGCCCGGCTCTACGGCCAGGAAGGCTATCAACGCCTGGCGGCCGCGCATGTGGCGGTAGTCGGCATCGGCGGTGTCGGCTCCTGGGCGGCCGAGGCGCTGGCGCGCTCGGGCGTGGGCGAGATCTCCCTGTTCGACCTGGACGACGTCTGCATTACCAACACCAATCGCCAGGTGCACGCCGTCGAAGGTGCGGTAGGCAAGGCCAAGGTCGATGAGATGGCCGCGCGCATCTGCGCCATCAACCCGGCCTGCGTGGTGCATGCGGTGGCGGATTTCGTCACCCGCGAAACCATGGCCGAGTACATTACCGAGCAGCTCGACGGGGTCATCGATTGCATCGACAGCGTGCCGGCCAAGGCGGCGCTGATCGCCTGGTGCAAGCGGCGCAAGATTCAGATCGTTACTACCGGTGGGGCAGGCGGGCAGGTCGACCCGACGCAGATTCAGGTCACCGACCTGAACAAGACCTTCAACGATCCGCTGGCGGCCAAGGTGCGCAGCCTGTTGCGTCGCGATTACGGTTTCTCTCGTACACCGGGACGCACCTACAGCGTGCCCTGCGTGTTTTCCACCGAGCAGCTGCGCTATCCCAAGCCGGACGGCACGGTCTGCCAGGCCAAAGGCTTCGTCGGAGAAGGCGTGCGCCTTGACTGCGCCGGCGGCTTCGGTGCGGTGATGATGGTCACCGCCAGCTTCGGTATGGCTGCAGCGGCCAAACTGGTGGACAAGCTGGTGGCTGGCACACGCCGCCCGGCGGAGCGTCTGCCCAAGGCTTGAAAAATCCCCGGCCATGCTTCGTTTGACTATGCTGGGGCGAGATGGGAGAGGTTGCCGTAACTGACAGGGAGACGTCGTAGATGATTCGTATCAGAGGTGATTTGTGTCGTACCTGTTTTGTAGCGTCTCTCTGAAAAGACGCTGGGCACGGATGTTCGCCTCCCTGGCGTTGCCTTTGTTGTGGGTGGCGATGGGACCGGTTCAGGCTGAACCTAAGAAGTTGTTTATCGGTACCGGCGACTGGGCGCCTTACGTCGATCAGGAGCGTAGTGACGGTGGTGCTCTGGCGCGTCTGATCAGCGCTGTCTTTGCAGAGGCGGGCTACCAGGTCGAGTACGTCTTTCGTCCCTGGGACCGCAATGTGCTGATGCTGCAGCAGGGGCAGTTGCACGCGATCATGCCCTACAGTTGTACGCCCAGCCGGCTCAACTATGGGATTTGTAGCGACACGCTGGTGCGCGGAGAGATCGTCCTGTTCCATCGTCGCGAGCAGGCGTTCGACTGGACCACGGTCGAGGATTTACTGAGCTACCGCATTGGCACGACTCTGGGTTACTCCTACGGCCCGGCGTTCGATGCAGCGTTGCAGGCCGGTCGGCTCAACGTCGAGCAAAATGGCAAGGAAGACACCAGCTTCCGTCTGCTTGAACTGGGGCGCATCGACTTGCACCCGCAGGATCGTGCGGTGGGTTACGCCATGTTGCGCCGGCTGTTTCCAAAAGACGGCGGTAACATCATTCACCATCCGCGTCAGCTCAATACAGAGCCTTTGCGCCTGTTGTTTCGCAAGGACGATCCGGAAAGTGTCATGCTGTTGCGCAAGTTCAATGCCGGGCTGCGAGAGTTCGCCAATCGTGGTGATCTGCAGCGACTGCAGCAGGCACTCAACTCCGGCGATCCCGATGACTGGAAACCCAGCCAGTCAACTCCGCTGGCGCGAGATTGAACGGCACTCGCCGAATTCCGTTCTCAAGAGTCTTTTGCATGCTCAATAACGATGTACTGCGCAGCCTGCGCTATCTGTTAGACGTCAGCGACGCCAAGCTGGAAGAACTCTGCCGGTTGGCGGATTATCCCGTCGAGCCGGGTTTGATCTCGGCCTGTCTGTTGCACGAGGACGAGCCAGGCTATCGCTCGTGCAACGATGTGCTGCTGGCGCACGTGCTCGAAGGGCTGGTGTTCCACAAGCGTGGCAAGGACGACAGCCGGCCGCGCTTGCCGGTGGAAAAGCGCCTGACCAACAACCTGATCCTGAAGAAGCTGCGCGTGGCCTTCGAGCTGCGTGACGATGATATTCAGTCCATTCTGCAAGCGGCTGACCTGCCGATGACCAAGACCGAGCTCAGCGCATTGTTCCGGGCGCCGGGTCACAAGCATTTTCGCGAGTGCGGCGACCAGATTCTGCGCAATTTCCTGCGGGGTTTGACCTTGCGTGAGCGGGGCTGAGCCTCGCTGTACAATGCCTAGATGATTTCGGTGGTTGACCGCTGCCGGCGGCGCGGGATCAGCAATATGCCCAAGGCTACCCCCAGAAAGCTGGTCAACAGATCCCCAGTGATGGCGCCTACGCTGTCCCAGCCAGTCTCAGGCAATATGCAGTCGTAGCTGACGCTGGTGAGCGCACCGAATTGCAACGGTTGCTGATCCAGGGGTTGTCCCAGATTGCACTGCGGGATGGCGGCCCAGTCATCATGGATGCGCTGCGTTTCTTCTGGGCTGCATAGATTGCTATAGAAACTGATGCTGCCCAGGGCGATCAAGCCGAATGCGACCAAGCCGCTGGTGACGAGACGCCGATTCGGAGCCATCAGCGCCAGGCAAATCCCGGCAAGCAGACCGGACAAAAGCAGGATCAAGATGAAGGGGTGCATTGGCAGCACCTCGTAAACAGCGTCCGGCAGAAATGCCAGCATTGCTCCAAGAAACTGGGGGCCGAAGTAAACCACGGCGATGCTGAGCAGGGCGGCTAGCCCTACGCGGATAAAAATAGGCATGACTCGCTCCATGAGTTCGAGGGCCGCGAGCATACATCATCGATGCCGGGCGAGACCGAACCAGCTTCTAGCTTTCTTGCGCCAGTTCTCGCATACGCTGCAGCACCGCATTGAGCCCATTGCTGCGTGACGGCGAGAGCTGCCGTTGCAGGCCCAATTGTTCAAACCAGTCGACCAGGTCGAGCGCCGCCAGTTTGTTACCGCTAAGGCCATCGACCCGCGCCAGCAATACGGCAAGCAGGCCGCGTAGCAGACGGGCGTCGCTATTGGCGCGAAAGTGCAGATGTTCACCGCTGCGCTCGGCGATCAGCCAGACCAGGCTCTCGCAGCCATGCACACGGTGCTCGTCGACCCGCTCGGCGTCGCTCAATGGCGCCAGGCGTTCACCCCATTGCATCAGCAGGCGCGCGCGCTGTTCCCAGCCGGGGCAGGCGGCAAAGGCTGCCAGTGCTTCCTGAGCAGCGACTGGCAGGCTCATGGCGAGAGACTCCCGTAGCATGTAGGAGCGGCTTCAGCCGCGATGGACCGGGTGTAGATATTCGCGGCTGAAGCCACTCCTGCAACGAGCAATTGGCGGCATTTCATCGCAGCAGTTCCAGGGCGTTATCCAGGGCGCTGAAGAAGCGCTGCAGGTCCTCGCCGTCGTTGTACAGGCCGAGCGACACGCGAATCGCACCATTCAGGCCGAGGCCTTTCATCAGCGGCATGGCGCAGTGATGCCCGGCGCGCACGGCGATACCCTGTTCGCTGAGCAGGTGCGCCAGGTCGGCGTTATGCACGCCATCGACACAAAAGCTGGCCAGGGCCAATTGGGGTTGCCCCAGCAGGCGAACACCGTCACGCGCCTGCAGGCCGGTCAGCAGCTCGGCATGCAGAGCTGCTTCGTGGCAGGCGACGGCAGCATGATCCAGGCCGTTCAGCCAGTTCAGTGCGGCGCCCAGCGCGATGACCGCAGAAACCGCTGGTGTGCCAGCCTCGAAACCCAGTGGAGCTGGGCGAAAGCGCGCCTCATGGTAGTCGGCATCGAGCACCATCTCGCCGCCGAATTGCCAGTGCTGCAATTGGCCCAACGCTTCGCGGCGGCCATATAGCAGGCCGACGCCATCCGGGCCGTAGAGCTTGTGCGACGAGCAGACGTAGAAGTCGCAGCCCAGCGCTTGCAGGTCATGGCGACCATGCACCGCGCCCTGAGCGCCGTCGACCACAGTGAGGGCGCCTTGCGTGCGCGCCAGTGCCAGCAGCTCGTCCAGCGGCTGCCAGCGACCCAGTACGTTGGACAGTTGCGAGACTGCCAGCAGGCGGGTGCGCGGGCCGATCAGCCGGGCCGCTTGTTGGAGGTCGATGCTGCCGGCGTCATCGAGCGGAAGGACCATCAGTTCCAGGCCGCGACGCTTGGCCAGTTGCTGCCAGGGCAGCAGGTTGGCGTGGTGTTCCAGTGCGCTGATGACGATCTGCTCGCCCGGCTGCAGCAAGTGCTCCAGGCCGTAGGCCAGCAGGTTCAATGATTCGGTGGTGCCGCGGGTAAAGATGATCTCCTCGGCGCTGGCCGCATTCAGCCACTGCGCCGCCTGGCTGCGTGTCGCCTCAAAGGCACGGGTGGCGCGCTCGCCTGGCAGATGCTGGGCGCGATGCACGTTGGCCACGCCGCTGGCCAGGTAGCCGAGCAAAGCGTCCAGCACCGCCTGCGGTTTTTGCGCAGTGGCGGCGCTGTCCAGGTAGGTCTGGCCTTCGGCTGCGAGGGCGAGAATGCCGGGAAAGTCGGCACGCCAGGGGGAGATCAGTGACATGGATGCTTCCAGAGATCATCCGGCGGTTAAAAGCTGGGTCTAACGTGTAGCGAGCGACGGCCAGACAAGGCGCAATAAGGCGAGGAACGGTCGGAGTCGCGGGCGACTTTACTGATCTGAATGACCGATCCGAGCCTTATTGCAACGCAGTATGGGCTAGCGCAGCAGCGTTAAACCAACTTTTCAGTTGTGGGCGTGCAGGGCTTCGTTCAGCTCGATAGCCGACTTGTGGGTCTTGCACTCCACGGCGCCGGTCAGCGAGTTGCGACGGAACAGCAGATCCGGCTGGCCAGCCAGGTCGCGTGCCTTGACCACCTTGACCAGGGCGTTGCCCTCGTCGAGCAGGTTCACCTTGGTGCCGGCAGTGATGTACAGGCCAGCTTCGACGGTGTTGCGGTCACCCAGCGGGATGCCGATACCGGCGTTGGCACCGATCAGGCAGCCTTCGCCGACGCTGATGATGATGTTGCCGCCACCGGACAGGGTGCCCATGGTCGAGCAGCCGCCGCCCAGGTCCGAACCCTTGCCGACGAATACGCCAGCGGAAACGCGGCCTTCGATCATGCCCGGGCCTTCGGTGCCGCCGTTGAAGTTGACGAAGCCTTCGTGCATCACGGTGGTGCCTTCGCCGATATAGGCGCCCAGGCGCACACGGGCGCTGTCGGCGATACGCACACCGGCCGGTACCACGTAGTCGGTCATTTTCGGGAACTTGTCCACCGAGAATACTTCCAGCAGCTCGCCCTTCAGGCGCGCTTCCAGTTGACGCTCGGCCAGCTCGTTCAGGTCGACAGCGCCCTGGCTGGTCCAGGCCACGTTGGGCAGCAGCGGGAAGATGCCGGCCAGGCTCAGGCCGTGCGGCTTGACCAGGCGATGCGACAGCAGGTGCAGCTTGAGGTAGGCCTCCGGGGTGCTGGTCAGGGCGGCGTCTTCAGCCAGGAAGGTGGCGACCAGCGGATTGTGGCTTTCGGCCAGGCGGGTCAGCAGCGCCGCTTGAGCGGCGTCCACACCTTTCAGGGCTTCGGCCAGATCGGCGGCTTGCGCAGTGGTAAAGGTGATAGCCTGGTTGCCGCCTTGATAGCCGAGCTTCTCGGCGGCCTTGGCCACCAGCTCGCTGGCCGGGTTGAGCAGCGGCAGGGCGTAGAAGACTTCCAGCCAGTTGCCCTGGCGGTTCTGGGTGCCAACACCAAAGGCGATGCTGTAAAGGGAGGTGCTCATTAAGATGGGTTCCTTGCAACGAAATCGGGTGAGAGTGATCAGGCCAGCGCGGCTTGGTAATTATCCGGCTTGAAGCCGACCAGGGTCTTGTCGCCCAGGTCGAGTACCGGACGCTTGATCATCGATGGCTGGGCCAGCATCAGTTCGATGGCCTTGGCTTGGTCGAGATCGGCTTTCTGCGCGTCGTCCAGCTTGCGGAAGGTGGTGCCAGCACGGTTCAGGATGGTCTGCCAGCCATGCTCGTTGCACCACTTTTCCAGGTTTGCACGGTCGATTCCGACGCTCTTGTAGTCGTGAAAGGCATAGTCGACCTGGTGTTCATCGAGCCAGGTTCTGGCCTTTTTCATCGTGTCGCAGGCCTTGATGCCATACAGGACGTAACTCATTGATCTTCCTCTGATGAGTGGCGTGCCGGAAGGTCCGGTAAATACGGCGGGCCATTATGCCACGTCGTGTCCCTGCATGGCGGTGGCTGTCGCTGCGATGTGTTACGGCGCTAGAATCACGGCCTCCCGCTCGTTCCCGCCGGTTCCACGCCATGCAATTGCTCTACACCATTCTGACCATGTTGCTGGTGGTCAGTGGCACCCGCATTACCGCCCAGTTCATTCCCCTGCCGTTGCCGCTGCTGCAGATCCTGATCGGCGCGCTGCTGGCGATTCCCGTGCTGGGGCTGCATGTGCGGCTCGATCCCGAGTTGTTTCTGCTGTTGTTCATCCCGCCGTTGCTGTTCGTCGATGGCTGGCGCATGCCCAAGGGGCAGTTTCGCCAGTTGCGCACACCGATCCTGCTACTGGCCTTCGCACTGGTGTTCTTCACCATCCTCGGCGCTGGCCACTTCATCCACTGGCTGTTGCCGCAGGTGCCGCTGGCTGCCTGCTTCGCCCTGGCAGCCGTGCTGTCTCCGACCGATGCGGTGGCTGTGGCGGCGATCACCCACGGCCGTTTGCCGAGCACCTTGAACAACCTGCTGCAGGGCGAAGCGCTGATGAACGATGCCTCTGGCCTGGTGGCGTTCAAGTTCGCGGTGGCTGCGACCCTCACCGGCGTGTTCTCGATCACCGATGCCAGCCTGCAGTTCGTGCTGGTGGCCTTTGGCGGCCTGGCCATCGGTGTCGCGCTCAGTTACCTGTTGGGGCGTCTGCGCGCCTGGATGATCGCTCGCGGCTGGGAAGATCCGGCGCCGCACGTGTTGCTGCTTCTGCTGCTGCCGTTCGCCGCTTATGTGGCGGCCGAGCACCTGGGGTTGTCCGGCATTCTGTCGGCAGTCGCGGCAGGGATGATGCAGAGCCGTCTCGATCTGCTGCCGCGGCAAACGTCCACGCGCATGCTCAATCGCAGTGTCTGGGCCTTGCTGGAGTTCACCTTCAACGGCTTGATCTTCCTGCTGCTGGGCTTGCAGTTACCCGACATCCTCAATGCGGCATTGGGCGAGCACGCAGCGTCCTGGTCGTTCGCCCTGGAAGCGGCCGGCATGGTGCTGGCGATCTATGCGGTGCTCATGCTGCTGCGCTTCGTCTGGGTCTACAGCTACTGGCGGGTGTCCGGTGCGGTACGTCGCCTGCGTGGAGAGCCGACGCGTTTTGCCGGGCAATCGCGGGTCGCCCTGAGTGCGGTGCTGACGTTAGGCGGGGTACGCGGTGCGGTGACGCTGGCGGGGGTGATGTCGCTGCCGTTGCTGCTCAACAACGGGCAGGCGTTTCCGCAGCGCGATCTGCTGATTCTGATCGCTGCCGGGGTGATCCTGCTGTCGCTGCTGGTGGCCAGCGTGGCCTTGCCGCGCCTCCTGCCGCGGCTGCCGCAGGACAACGCCGCCCTGCGCGAGCGTGAACTCAATCGCCACCGTGCGCTGATGCTGGAGTCGGCGATTCGCTACCTGGAGTCCGAAGATGAGCGCGCGGCCGATGCCGAGGGCGCGATCACCTCGGTGGAGGTGAAAGCGCGGCTGATGAGCGAGTACCGTGATCTGCTGGAGCGCGCCCATGATGGCGACGAAGCACGCGAGCAGCAGCGTGAAGTGGATCGCCTGGAGTACCGCTTGCGCCTGCAGGCGCTGCGCACCCAGCGGCTGGAGCTGTATCGCATGCGCAAGGACAATGAACTGGATGACGATATGCTGACCGAGATCCTGCGCGATCTGGATATCGCCGAGGCGCGCCTGCACAAGAGTTGAGTCACAGATAGGCGTAGCCCGGATGCAATCCCGGAGGCCTTGGGCGGGCTATCCCCGGATTGCATCCGGGCTACGGGCTTAGAGGCTCGCGGCTAAAACCCCTCCTCCAAATCAATTCGCTGTGGGCGGGGCTTTAGCCGCGACTGCTGCTGACGTCGCTCAGGCGCCGCGAATGAAGCGGGCGATGCGCTCGGCGGCTTCGATGCACTCGGCCAGTGGTGCAACCAGCGCCATGCGTACACGGCCGGCGCCAGGGTTGACGCCGTTCACTTCGCGCGACAGGTACGAGCCCGGCACTACGGTGACATGCTCGCTGGCGAATAGGTCGCGGGTGAACAGGGTGTCGTCACCCGGGGTGCGTGCCCATAGGTAGAAGCCTCCATCCGGACGCTGCACGTCCATCACCGGGGCGAGGATGTCCAGCACGGCAGCGAACTTCTCGCGGTACATATCGCGGTTGGTGCGTACGTGCGCTTCGTCGTTCCAGGCGGCAACGCTGGCCAGCTGGGTTTGTACCGACATGGCGCAGCCGTGGTAGGTGCGGTACAGCAAGAAGTGCTTGAGGATGCTGGCGTCACCGGCGACGAAGCCCGAGCGCAGCCCCGGCAGGTTGGAGCGCTTGGACAGGCTGTGGAACACCACGCAGCGGGCGAAATCGCTGCGGCCCAGTTCGGCGCAGGCGCTGAGCAGGCCGGGCGGTGGTGCGTCTTCATCGAAATACAGCTCGCTGTAGCACTCGTCGGCGGCGATGACGAAGTCGTGCTCGTCAGCCAGGGCGATCAGTTTCTTCAGCGTCTCGACCGGGATCAGTGCACCCGTGGGGTTGCCCGGCGAGCAGAGGAACAGGATCTGGCAGCGCTTCCAGGTCTCGGCCGGCACGGCATCGAAGTCCGGGTTGAAGCCATGGGCTTCCAGGCACGGCAGGTAGTGTGGCTCGGCATCGGCGAGGAAGGCCGCACCTTCGTAGATCTGATAGAAGGGATTAGGGCTGATCACCAGACCCTTGGCGTTGCGGTCGACCACCGCCTGGGTGAAGGCGAACAGCGCTTCGCGCGTGCCATTGACCGGCAGCACGTGGCGCGCAGCATCCAGCCAGCCGCCGGGCACGCCGAAACGGCGCTCGCACCAGGTGGCGATGCTCTGGCGCAGCTCTGGCAGGCCGAGCGTGGTCGGGTAGACGGCGAGCTTGTCGAGGTTGGCGGTCAGCGCCTGGCCGACAAAGTCCGGCGAACGATGCTTGGGTTCGCCTATAGACAAGGCAATCGGACGCTTGTCGGCGGCCGGTTGTACGCTGCCGAGCAGTTCGCGCAGTTTCTCGAAGGGGTAGGGCTGGAGCTGGTCGAGGGCTGGATTCATCGTTATCTCGTGTACGTCGGAAAGCGGGGCGGCTCGATCAAATGTTTATCTGCAGACTCTGCGGCTGAATGCTCGGCTCTGACAGGCGGCGGACGATGGTTTCCTGCAGGCGCGCGCAGAGCTCGGGGTCGGACAGCGGCTGGTTGTTGGCGTCGGTGACGAAGAACACGTCCTCGACGCGCTCGCCCAGGGTGGCGATCTTGGCGTTCTGCAGCGACAGGTCGTATTCGAGGAAGATGCGCCCGATCCGCGCCAGCAGGCCGGGGCGGTCCGGTGCGGTCAGCTCGAGGATGGTCACCGGACGCTGCGCGTCGTTGTGGATGGTCACCTGTGGGGCGAAGGCGAAATGCTTGAGCTGGCGCGGTACGCGGCGCTGAATGATGGTAGGGTAGTCGTCCGGGTTTTTCAGCGCCTCGATCAGGCCTTCACGAATCTGCTGGATACGCGCCGGGTTGTTGCCGATGGAACCGCCATCGGCATCCAGTACCACGTAGGTGTCGAGGGTGAACTGGCTGGTGGAGGTGATGATCCGCGCGTCGTGAATGTTCAGGTTGAGCTGGCTCATTGCGGCCACGGTCACGGCGAAGAAGTCATGCTGGTCCGGCGCGTAGATGAAGATCTGCGTGCCGCCCTCGAATTCGCGCTGGGTGGTTTCCTTCATCAATACCAGCGGGCCGCCATCGTTGGGGTGCTGGAGAATGGCGTCGGTGTGCCAGGCCACGTCAGTGGCGGTGTGACGCAGGAAGTAGTCGTCGCCGAGCTGGCTCCACAGCTGTTCAGCGTCGTCCGGGTCGGTGCCGCCGCGTACCAGGGTGTCCAGGGCTGCGCTTTGCGTCTGGCGAATCTGCTCTTCACGGTCCAGCGGGTTTTCCAGGCCGCGGCGCAGGGCGCGCTTGGTCTCGGTGTAGAGCTGGCGTAGCAGGCTGGCGCGCCAGGAGTTCCACAGGCTGGGGTTAGTGGCGTTGATATCGGCCACTGTCAGTACGTAGAGGTAGTCCAAGTGAGTCTGGTCGCCGACGAACTGGGCGAAGTCGTGGATCACCTGCGGGTCGGAGAGGTCCTTGCGCTGCGCAGTGGTGGACATCACCAGGTGGTGCTGCACCAGCCAGACGACCAGTGCACTATCCCAGGCCGGCAGATGATGGCGGCGGGCGAAGGCCTCGGCGTCCACTGCGCCCAGTTCCGAATGGTCGCCGCCACGGCCCTTGCCGATATCGTGATACAGGCCGGCGAGGTAGATCAGTTCCGGCTTGGGCAGCTTGTCGATCAGTTTGCTGGCCAGCGGGAATTTCTCCGCAAGTTCCGGCCAGCGGAACTTGCGCAGGTGCTTGATCAGGTTGAGCGTGTGCGCGTCGACCGTATAGATGTGGAACAGGTCGTGCTGCATCTGCCCGACGATATGGCCAAACTCCGGCAGGTAACGGCCAAGAATGCCGTAGCGGTTCATCCGTCGCAGGTTGCGGTGAATACCTTCCCTGCACTTGAACAGTTCGATGAACAGGCTGGTGTTGCGGATATCCTTGCGGAACTCGTCGTCGATCAGGTGGCGGCTGTCGCGCAGCAGGCGAATGCTGTCGGCGCGTACACCTTTGATTTCCGGGTGCTGCGCCATCAGCACGAAGATCTCGATGATGGCGAAGGGCGTGCGTTTGAACACGTTCGGGTGGGTGACTTCGATGTAGCGGTCGCGCACCTGGAAGCGGCTGTTCAGCGGTGTGGCCGGGCTGCTTTCGCCGGTGCGCAGGATGACTTCCTCGAAGTGCTGGTTGATCAGGTCCGACAGTTCGGAAATCCCCATCACCACGCGGTAGTACTTCTGCATGAAGTGTTCGATGCTGCGTTTGCCTTCTCCGTCCTTATAGCCGAACAGGGCGGCGATCTTCACCTGGTAATCGAACAGCAAACGGTCTTCGGCGCGTCCGGCGAGCATGTGCAGGGCGTAGCGCACCTTCCACAAGAATTCCTGGCTGGAGGAGAGCAGGGCGTATTCGCTTTCCAGTAGAAAGCCGTGGCCGACCAGGGCTTGCAGGTTGAGCGTGCCGAACTGACGGCGCGCGACCCAGAGCACGGTCTGGATGTCGCGCAGGCCGCCCGGCGAGCCTTTGACATTGGGTTCGAGGTTGTACTCGGTGTCGTTGTACTTGCCGTGTCGCGCCTTGCGTTCTTCGCGCTTGGCCAGATAGAAGTGCTTGCTCGGCCACATGGCGTCGGTGCTGGTCACCTGCTGCATGCGCTGGCGCAGGTGTTCCGGGCCGGCGATGGTGCGGCTTTCCATCAGGTTGGTGATCACCGTCAGGTCGGCGCGTGCCTCCTCGGCGCATTCGTCGACCGAGCGCACGCTCTGGCCGACCTCCAGGCCGATGTCCCAGAGCAGGGTGAGAAAGCCCTCGATGGGCTCGCGGAAGATTTCGTGGTCGCTGCTGTCGAGCAGGATCAGCAGGTCGATGTCCGAATAGGGGTGCAACTCGCCACGACCGTAGCCGCCGACCGCCAGCAGGGCGATGTCGGCGTCCTCGCTCCAGGTGAAGCGCTTCCAGGCTTCCTGCAGGATCTGATCGACGAACCAGGCGCGATCTTCGACCAGGCGGCGAATGTCGCGGCCGTCGCGAAAGCGCGCATCGAGCACTTCATGCGCACCGCGGATGGCCTTCTTGAATGCGGCGATGGGGCTGGATTTTAACGCCAGCTCGGCCTGGAACTGACCGCGGTCAAACAGTTCGGGGTCCATCTGCGGCATGCAGTTGCCTTCCTTATTAAGAGGTCGTAGGGTGCGCCGTGCGCACCGTTTCAGTTCATGGTGCGCATGGCGCACCCTACGAGTCAGTGGCCAGCTGAGGTGCGCGCGATGGTGTCATCGCTGCGCAGGGTGAAAATCTCGTAGCCATCGGCGGTGACCAGCACGGTGTGCTCCCATTGCGCCGAGAGCTTGCGGTCCTTGGTAATGGCGGTCCAGCCGTCGCCGAGAAGGCGGGTTTCCGGGCGACCCTGGTTGATCATCGGCTCGATGGTGAAGGTCATGCCTTCCTTGAGCTCCATGCCGGTGCCGGCCTTGCCGTAATGCAGCACTTGCGGCTCCTCGTGGAACACGGCGCCAATGCCATGGCCGCAGTATTCGCGGACCACGGAGAAGCCGTTCTTTTCCGCGTGCTTCTGGATCACTTCTCCGATATCGCCGAGGCGGGTGCCCGGTTTGACCAGCTCGATGCCTTTATACATGCATTCCTGGGTGATCTTGGCCAGGCGCTCGGCCCACTCGGCCACCTTGCCGACCATGAACATCTTGCTGGTATCGCCGTGGTAGCCGTCCTTGATCACGGTCACGTCGATGTTCAGCACGTCGCCGTCTTTCAGTGGCTTGTCGTTGGGGATGCCGTGGCACACCACGTGGTTGATCGAGGTGCAGATCGACTTGGGAAAACCCTTGTAGTTGAGCGGGGCGGGAATCGCCTGCTGCACGTTGACGATATAGTCATGGCAGATGCGGTCGATTTCCTCAGTGGTGACGCCTGGCTTGACGTGCTCACCGATCATTTCCAGCACTTCGGCGGCCAGGCGGCCAGCGACGCGCATTTTCTCGATTTCTTCGGCGGATTTGATGGTGACGGTCATATGAAGCTCTCGGGCACGAACGGAAAGGTCGCTATATTAGCAGCTTCGCTGTGCCAGCCCCAAAGGGCGCCGCAACCGCTGCAGGACGTTACTGCGTTGTTTGTCAGCTTTTGTAGCCTGAGCCGGCTTTGTGTGGTATAAAACGCGCCGCTTTACGGGCACTAAGCCCTAAAGCTTAAACCCACACACGTATCGACACGGTTTCCTGGGTGCCTTTCGACAAGTTCGAGGGTTGGAAGCTGGGATACGTGGAGGCCTAACCCGACTTATCAAGGAACTATCATGTCCCAAGTCAACATGCGCGATATGCTGAAGGCCGGTGTGCACTTCGGCCACCAGACCCGTTACTGGAACCCGAAAATGGGCAAGTACATTTTCGGCGCGCGCAACAAGATTCACATCATCAACCTCGAAAAAACCCTGCCGATGTTCAACGAAGCTCAAGCTTTCGTTGAGAAGCTGGCTGCTGGCAAGAACAAGATCCTGTTCGTCGGCACCAAGCGTTCCGCTGGCAAGATCGTTCGCGAAGAAGCTGCTCGTTGCAACTCGCCGTTCGTCGATCACCGCTGGTTGGGCGGCATGCTGACCAACTACAAAACCATCCGCGCCTCGATCAAGCGTTTGCGTGAGCTGGAAGTTCAGTCCCAGGACGGTACTTTCGCCAAGCTGACCAAGAAAGAAGCCCTGATGCGTTCGCGTGATCTGGAAAAACTGGATCGCAGCCTGGGCGGTATCAAGGACATGGGCGGCCTGCCGGACGCACTGTTCGTAATCGACGTTGACCACGAGCGCATCGCTATCACCGAAGCCAACAAGCTGGGCATCCCGGTTATCGGCATCGTCGATACCAACAGCAGCCCGGAAGGCGTTGACTACATCATCCCGGGTAACGACGACGCCATCCGTGCCATCCAGCTGTACATGGGTGCCATGGCCGACGCCGTGATCCGTGGTCGCAGCAACGCTGGCGGCGTCACTGAAGAGTTCATCGAGGAAGCCGCGGCTGCCGAGAGCGCCGAAGGCTAAGCGGTAACGCAAAGCATCTAGCGTTACGCGCTGTGCAAAAAGGGGGCTAGGCCCCCTTTTTGCCACTCAAAGATTTGATCGTCCGTGATGCGGGCGATGGTTGAAGACCTACCGAGAGGATTTTCAAAATGGCAGAGATTACTGCAGCACTGGTTAAAGAACTGCGCGAGCGTACCGGCGAAGGCATGATGGATTGCAAAAAGGCCTTGACCAAGGCTGGCGGCGACATCGAAAAAGCCATCGACGATATGCGCGCTTCCGGCGCCATCAAGGCCGCCAAAAAGGCTGGCAACGTTGCTGCTGAAGGCGCTATCGCCGTCAAGGCCGACGGTAAGGCTGCCGTGCTGATCGAAGTTAACTCGCAGACCGACTTCCTGGCCCTGCAGGACGACTTCAAGAATTTCGTTAACAGCAGTGTGGACAAAGCGTTCGCTGACAAGCTGACCGACGCGGCTCCGCTGATCGAAGCTCAGGAAGCCGAGCGTACCGCTCTGGTCGCCAAAGTAGGCGAGAACGTCAACATCCGTCGTCTGGTACGTGTTGAGGGTGACGTTGTCGGTTCCTACCTGCATGGCAACAAGATCGGTGTTGCCGTTGTTCTGAAGGGCGGCGACGTCGAGCTGGCCAAAGACATCGCGATGCACGTTGCTGCAAGCAACCCGGAATTCCTGCTGCCAAGCGACGTTTCGGCTGAAGCGATCGAGCGCGAGAAGGCTGTCTTCCTGCAACTGAACGAAGAGAAGCTCAAGGGCAAGCCTGCCGATATCGCCGAGAAGATGGTTGCCGGCCGTATCTCCAAGTTCCTGGCAGAAGCCAGCCTGGTTGAGCAGGCGTTCGTCAAGAACCCGGAAATCAAGGTCGGTGAGCTGGCCAAGAAAGCTGGCGCTGAAATCGTTTCCTTCACCTACTTCAAAGTGGGCGAAGGCATCGAGAAGCCGGTTGACAACTTTGCTGAAGAAGTTGCTGCCCAGCTGGCCGCCAGCAAGCAGTAATCGTTTTCGGTACGTGTCCCCAAAGAGGCTGCCCGTTTGCGCGGGCGGCCTCTTTGCCGAATAAGGGATGACGAATAAAGTAGCGGTCGTTTCAATGAACGGCCGTTGGCGCTGTCGAAGTGCCGGATAATTGCAGCGCTCGAACGCGTTGCTGACGAATTTCATATCGCCGCAGGAGAGACTTGCAATGGCTCAGCAGACAACTGGTCGCCAACCTCGCTACAAACGCATTCTGCTCAAACTTAGCGGCGAGGCCCTGATGGGCTCGGAAGATTTCGGCATCGATCCCAAGGTGCTCGACCGCATGGCGCTGGAGGTTGGCCAGTTGGTCGGCATCGGCGTGCAAGTCGGCCTGGTGATTGGTGGCGGCAACCTGTTCCGTGGCGCGGCGTTGTCCGCTGCGGGTATGGATCGCGTAACCGGCGACCACATGGGCATGCTGGCGACCGTCATGAACGCGCTGGCCATGCGCGATGCGCTGGAGCGCTCAAACATCCCGGCCATCGTCATGTCGGCGATCTCCATGGTCGGCGTGACCGATCACTATGACCGCCGCAAGGCCATGCGCCACCTGAAGACCGGTGAGGTAGTGATTTTCGCTGCTGGCACTGGCAACCCCTTCTTTACCACCGATTCGGCTGCCTGCCTGCGAGCCATCGAAATCGATGCGGACGTGGTACTGAAGGCGACCAAGGTCGATGGCGTGTACACTGCCGACCCGTTCAAAGACCCGCATGCCGAGAAATTCGAGCGCCTGACCTATGACGAGGTGCTCGATCGCAAGCTGGGCGTGATGGATCTGACTGCCATCTGCCTGTGCCGCGATCACAACATGCCGCTGCGGGTCTTCAACATGAACAAACCCGGCGCACTGCTGAACGTTGTAGTGGGTGGCGCCGAAGGAACTCTGATCGAGGAGGATGCACAATGATCAACGACATCAAGAAAGACGCTCAGGAACGCATGAGCAAGTCCCTGGAAGCGCTGGGTCGTAACCTGGCTTCCATTCGTACCGGTCGTGCCCATCCGAGCATTCTCGACAGCATCAAGGTACCGGCCTGGGGCAGCGACATGCCGCTCAATCAGGTGGCGGCGATCACTGTTGAGGACGCGCGTACCCTGAAGATTGTCGCGCATGACAAGACTCTCGGCGCTGCGATCGAGAAAGCCATCCTGACCTCGGACCTGGGTCTGAACCCGAGCAGCGCTGGTTCCACCATTCGTGTGCCGATGCCGGCGCTGACCGAGGAAACCCGCAAGGGCTACACCAAGCAGGCGCGCGGCGTTGCCGAAGATGCCAAGGTCGCCGTGCGTAACGTGCGTCGCGATGCGCTGGCCGAGCTGAAGAAACTGTCCAAAGCCAAGGAAATCAGCGAAGACGAAGAGCGTCGCGCTGCTGATGAGCTGCAGAAGATCACCGACAAGTTCATCGGTGATGTCGACAAGGCGCTCGAGGTGAAAGAAGCGGACCTGATGGCTGTTTGACGGCTGGGCGCCCATACATGGACAAGAACAAGCAGGGTGCGGTGCCGCGGCATGTCGCCATCATCATGGATGGTAACAACCGATGGGCGAAGAAGCGCCTGTTGCCGGGTGTGGCGGGGCACAAGGCCGGGGTCGACGCGGTTCGTGCGGTGATCGAGGTCTGTGCCGAGTCTGGCGTCGAGGTGCTGACCCTGTTCGCCTTCTCCAGCGAGAACTGGCAGCGCCCGGCCGATGAGGTCGGCGCGCTAATGGAGCTGTTCCTGGGGGCGCTGCGTCGTGAGGCCAAGCGGCTGCTGGATAATGACATCGGCCTGCGCATCATCGGGGACCGCTCGCGGTTTCATCCCGAGTTGCAGGCGGCCATGCGCGACGCCGAGCTGCTGACAGCCGGAAACCGTCGTTTCACCTTGCAGATCGCTGCCAACTACGGCGGTCAGTGGGATATCGCTCAGGCCGCTCAGCGTTTGGCCCGTGAAGTGCAGGCAGGCCATCTGCAGCCTGAAGACATCACGCCGCAATTGCTTCAGGGCTGCCTGGCCACCGGTGACCTGCCGTTACCCGACCTGTGCATTCGCACTGGCGGCGAGCACCGCATCAGCAACTTCCTTCTCTGGCAGTTCGCTTACAGCGAACTGTACTTTTCCGACCTCTATTGGCCGGACTTCAAGCATGAGGCCATGCGCAAGGCGCTGGCCGATTTCGCTACCCGCCAGCGTCGCTTCGGCAAGACCAGCGAGCAGGTGGAAGCTGAGGCGCGCTCTTAATGCTCAAACAACGAATCATCACGGCTTTGGTGCTGTTGCCCATCGCCCTGGGCGGTTTTTTTCTGCTCGATGGCGGTGCCTTTGCCCTGTTCATCGGTGCGGTGGTCACGCTGGGTGCCTGGGAATGGGCGCGTCTGGCAGGGTTCGAGGCTCAGTCGCTGCGTGTGACCTACGCGGCTGGAGTGGCCGTTTTCCTCGGCCTGCTGTACATGGTGCCGGTCGTTGCCCCGCTGCTGCTGGTGGTGGCTGTGCTGTGGTGGTTGGTCGCGACCTTTCTGGTAATGACCTACCCCGATAGCAGTCGTTTCTGGGGCGGGGTGCCGGGGCGTTTGCTGATTGGTTTGCTGATCTTGCTGCCGGCTTGGCAGGGTCTGGTTCTGCTCAAGCAGTGGCCGCAAGCCAATGCGCTGATCATCGCCGTGATGGTGCTGGTTTGGGGCGCGGATATCGGTGCTTATTTTTCCGGCAAGACCTTTGGCAAGCGCAAACTGGCACCCAAAGTCAGTCCGGGCAAGAGTTGGGAAGGGCTCTATGGTGGTCTTGTAGCCAGTCTGTTGATCACTCTGTTGGTCGGGCTGCAACAGGGCTGGTCCGCTGGTGGGCTGCTGCTGGCTCTTGCCGGTGCTGCCGTGGTGGTGCTGATTTCCGTGGTTGGCGACTTGACTGAAAGCATGTTCAAGCGTCAGTCCGGGATCAAGGACAGCAGCAATCTGCTGCCGGGTCACGGCGGTGTACTGGATCGCATCGACAGCCTGACGGCAGCCATTCCGTTGTTCGCCACACTGCTCTGGTTGGCGGGTTGGGGTTCGCTGTGAGCGCAGTGCAGCAGGTCACCGTGCTGGGGGCTACTGGCTCCATCGGCCTCAGCACGTTGGATGTGATCGCGCGCCATCCTGAGCGCTACAGCGTCTTCGCGCTGACGGGCTTTTCGCGCTTGGCAGAGCTGCAAATGCTGTGCGTGCAGCATCGCCCGCGCTACGCGGTGGTGCCAGATGCCGATTCAGCGCTCGAGTTGCAGAACAATTTGCGCGCTGCCGGGCTGGCGACCGAAGTGCTGGTTGGCGAAGCAGGGCTGTGCGCCGTCTCTGCCGACGCCGCCGTCGATTGCGTAATGGCGGCCATTGTCGGTGCGGCAGGCCTCCGGCCGACGCTGGCGGCGGTGCAGGCCGGCAAGAAAGTGCTGCTGGCCAACAAGGAAGCGTTGGTGATGTCCGGCGCCTTGTTCATGCAGGCGGTCAAGCAGAGCGGGGCGGTGCTGCTGCCCATCGACAGCGAGCACAACGCGATTTTCCAATGCTTGCCGGGCGACTATTCGCGCGGTCTGCAGGCGGTCGGTGTGCGTCGCGTGCTGCTGACAGCTTCCGGTGGACCTTTTCGCGAAACGCCGTTGGCCGATCTGGAACGTGTCACGCCGGAGCAGGCGTGCGCGCATCCGAACTGGTCGATGGGGCGCAAGATCTCGGTCGATTCGGCCAGCATGATGAACAAGGGGCTCGAGTCGATCGAAGCCTGCTGGCTATTCGATGCCCGCCCCGAGCAGATCGAGGTGGTCATACACCGGCAGAGCGTGATTCATTCGCTGGTCGATTACATCGACGGTTCGGTACTGGCCCAGCTGGGTAATCCGGACATGCGCACGCCCATCGCGCATGCTTTGGCCTGGCCGGAGCGTATCTACTCGGGTGTGTCTCCTCTGGATCTGTTTACCGTCGGTCGACTGGATTTCGAGCGTCCCGACGAGCAGCGTTTCCCCTGTTTGCGCCTGGCGCGTGAGGCAGCGCAGGTCGGCGGCAGTGCGCCGGCGATGCTCAACGCGGTCAATGAGGTGGCAGTCGAGGCTTTCCTGCAGCGGCGCATCCGTTTCACTGATATCGCGCGTATGATTGAGTCCGTGTTGAACGCCCAGCCTGTGCAGGCTGTCGAAGCGCTCGACGCAGTATTCGAAGCTGATGCCCGTGCGCGTGAACTGGCTGGGCAGTGGCTCGTTGGTCGTTGATCGCGCCGGTGTTGTTCTTGTACTTGAGCGGCTCGTAGGGCTGGAGAAGTGAAATGAGTGGGTTGTACATGCTGGTTGGCACCCTGATCGCACTGGGTGTCCTGGTCACCTTTCACGAGTACGGACACTTCTGGGTGGCTCGCCGCTGCGGCGTCAAGGTGCTGCGCTTTTCCGTCGGCTTCGGTACGCCATTGTTGCGCTGGCACGACCGCCAGGGCACTGAGTTCGTCGTAGCAGCCATTCCTCTGGGCGGCTACGTCAAGATGCTCGATGAACGCGAGGGCGATGTACCGCCCGAACTGGTCGAGCAATCCTTCAATCGCAAGAGTGTACGCCAGCGCATCGCCATTGTTGCCGCTGGCCCGCTGGCCAATTTCCTGCTGGCGCTGCTGTTCTTCTGGTTCGTCGCCATGCTCGGCAGTCAGCAGGTTAGGCCGGTGATCGGTGGCGTGCAGCCCGACAGCCTGGCGGAAGTGGCCGGGCTGCGTGCTGGGCAGGAGATCGTTGCAGTCAACGGTGAGGCCACCAGTGGTTGGGCGGCGGTTAATCTGCAGCTGGTAAGGCGTCTGGGCGAGAGCGGTACGCTCGATCTGCGCGTGCTCGAGCCGGGCTCCACGGTTGAAGCGCCCAAGCAGGTGCAATTGGATAACTGGTTGCGCGGCGTCGACGAGCCGGACCCGATTGGCTCGCTGGGGATTCGCCCCTGGCGTCCGGTGCTGGAGCCGGTTCTGGCTGAGGTGGATTCCAAGGGGCCTGCCTATGCTGCAGGCCGGCAGGCCGGAGATCGACTGCTGGCGCTCGATGGTGAGCCGCTTGCCGACTGGCAGGGGCTGGTTGATCGTGTACGGGCGTTGCCGGGCGAGGCGGTCACGCTGCGCTTCGAGCGCGCGGGACAGGAGCGGGACGTGCGGCTGACACTGGCGTCGCGCGGTGAAGGGGAAGCTCGCAGCGGTTACCTTGGCGCGGGTGTGCAGGGTGTCGAGTGGCCGCCAGAGATGCTCCGCGAGGTGCGCTACGGTCCGCTCGATGGCGTCGTCGAGGGCATGCGTCAAACCTGGTCCATGAGCCTGCTGACCATCGATTCCCTCAAGAAAATGCTGTTCGGTGAGCTCTCGGTAAAAAACTTGAGTGGGCCGATAACCATTGCTAAAGTGGCGGGCGCTTCAGCTGAGTCAGGGCTGGGGGATTTCCTGAAATTCCTTGCATATCTGAGTATTAGCCTGGGGGTTCTCAATCTGCTGCCCATTCCTGTGCTGGATGGTGGGCATCTGCTGTTTTATCTGGTCGAGTGGGTGCGTGGTCGCCCCTTGTCTGAGCGGGTTCAGGGTTGGGGGATGCAGATCGGCATCAGTCTGGTCATCGGGGTCATGTTGCTTGCCCTGGTCAACGACCTCAGCCGCCTGTGAGCACTGCTGAATACGTTCTTGAGATTTAAAAGAAGTGTCGCCTAAGCGGCAGTTTTTATCGTCAGTTGGAATAAGAAAGGACTTCATGAAACGTCTGCTGCTACCTGCGGTACTGTCCGCATTGATGATCGCCGAAGTTCACGCCGAGTCCTTCACCATCTCCGATATACGTGTCAACGGCCTGCAGCGGGTTTCCGCTGGTAGTGTATTCGGCGCGTTGCCGCTCAATGTGGGCGAGCGGATAGATGATCGCCAGCTGGTCGATGCCACCCGTTCCCTGTTCCGTACCGGCTTCTTCCAGGATATTCAGCTTGGTCGCGATGGCGACGTGCTGGTCGTTACCGTGGTCGAGCGTCCCTCCATCTCCGGCATCGAGATCGAAGGCAATAAGGCCATCAGCACTGAGGACCTGCTCAAGGGCCTGAACCAGTCTGGTCTGGCCGAGGGCGAGATCTTCCAGCGCGCCACCCTCGAAGGCGTGCGTAACGAGCTGCAGCGCCAGTATGTCGCTCAGGGCCGTTATTCGGCCGAGATCGAAGCCGAGGTGATTCCGCAGCCGCGTAACCGCGTGGCGCTGAAGATCACCATCAACGAAGGCACCGTAGCCGCTATCTCCCACATCAACGTGGTCGGCAATACCGTGTTCTCCGATGAAGATCTTGTCGATCTGTTCGAGCTGAAGACCACCAACTGGCTGTCCTTCTTCAAGAACGACGACAAGTACGCCCGCGAAAAACTGTCCGGTGACCTCGAGCGTCTGCGCTCCTACTACCTGGACCGCGGCTACATCAACATGGATATCAGCTCCACGCAGGTTTCCATCACCCCGGACAAGAAGCACGTCTACATCACCGTCAACGTCGAAGAAGGCGAGAAATACAGCGTTCGCGACGTGAAACTGTCCGGTGACCTCAAGGTCCCGGAAGACGATGTGCGCGCACTGCTGCTGGTCAAGGAAGGTCAGGTCTTCTCGCGCAAGGTCATGACCACCACCAGTGAGCTGATCACCCGTCGTCTGGGTAACGAGGGTTACACCTTCGCCAACGTCAACGGCGTGCCGGAAGCGCATGACGAAGACAACACCGTTTCGATCACCTTCTTCGTCGATCCGGGCAAGCGTGCCTACGTCAATCGTATCAACTTCCGCGGCAACACCAAGTCCGAAGACGAAGTGCTGCGTCGCGAAATGCGTCAGATGGAAGGTGGCTGGGCCTCGACCTACCTGATCGACCAGTCCAAGACTCGCCTGGAGCGCCTGGGCTTCTTCAAGGAAGTCAACGTCGAAACTCCGCAGGTGCCAGGTACTGATGACCAGATCGACGTCAACTACAGCGTCGAAGAGCAGCCGTCCGGCTCCATCACTGCCAGCGTCGGTTTCGCCCAGAACGCCGGCCTGATCCTCGGTGGCTCCATCACCCAGAACAACTTCCTCGGCACCGGTAACCGTGTCAGTATCGGTCTGACCCGTAGTGAATACCAGAGCCGCTACAGCTTTAGCTTTGTTGACCCCTACTGGACCGTTGATGGCGTGAGCTTGGGTTACAACGCCTTCTACCGAACCACTGATTACGATGAGCTCGATGTCGATGTATCCAGCTACTCGGTTGACAGCCTGGGTGCAGGTATCAACATCGGTTACCCGATCAGCGAGACCGCGCGCCTGACTTACGGTCTGAGCGTGCAGCAGGACAGCCTGGATACCGGTCGTTATACCGTCGACGAGATCTTCGATTTCATTGACGCCGAAGGTGACAACTTCCTCAATTTCAAGGGCTCCATCGGTTGGTCCGAGTCGACCCTGAACCGCGGTACTCTGGCTACTCGTGGCCATTCGCAGAGCCTGGTGCTGGAAACCACCATTCCAGGTAGTGATCTGTCGTTCTACAAGCTCGACTACCGTGGTCAGGTCTTCACCCCGATCAGCGATAACTACACCCTGCGCTTCCATACCCAATTAGGTTATGGCGACAGTTATGGCTCCACCGCTGAGCTGCCGTTCTATGAGCACTACTACGCGGGCGGTTTCAACTCGGTACGTGGTTTCGAAGACAGCAGCCTTGGACCGCGTAGTACCCCTAGTCGTGGTGCTGGTAACCCTGGTGGGCGTCCGGGTACCCTGCGTGACCCGGATCAGGACCCGCTGCCGTTCGGTGGTAACGTATTGGTGCAGGGTGGCGTCGAGATGCTGTTCCCCCTGCCGTTCGTCAAGGACCAGCGTTCGTTGCGTACCGCGTTGTTCTGGGATGTGGGTAACGTATTCGACACCAACTGCTCGTCGAGCCAGAAGAAGCTTAGCGACAGCTGCAATATTGATTTCAGCAGCATGGCCAGCTCCGTGGGTGTCGGCCTGACTTGGATCACCGCGCTGGGCCCGCTTAGCTTCAGTCTGGCCATGCCGATCAAGAAGCCGGATGATGCCGATACTCAGGTATTCCAGTTCTCCCTGGGTCAAACCTTCTAAGTTCGTTTCACAGAAAGCCAACAGTTTTGTTGCAGGAGTGCATTGTGCGTAAGTTGACTCAACTGGTTCTGTTCACCGCCGCCCTGATCGCCACTCCGGCGTTCGCCGAGATGAAGGTGGCCGTGCTGAACTATCAGATGGCGCTGCTCGAGTCTGATGCAGCCAAGCGCTACGCCGTCGATGCCGAGAAGAAGTTTGGTCCGCAACTGAACAAGCTCAAGACTCTGGAAAGCGACGCCAAGCGCATCCAGGATCGTATGGTCAAAGATGGCGACAAGATGCAGCAGGCTGAGCGCGAGCGTCTCGAACTCGAATTCAAGCAGAAGGCCCGTGACTTCCAGTTCCAATCCAAGGAGCTGAACGAAGCCAAGGCCATCGCCGACCGCGAGATGCTGGGCAAGCTGAAGCCGAACCTGGATAAGGCCGTCGAAGACGTGATCAAGAACGGCAACTTCGACCTGGTGCTCGAGCGTGGTGCGGTGATCGAGGTCAAGCCTCAGTACGACATCACTCGCCAGGTCATCGAGCGCATGAACCAGATGCGTTAAGTATGACAGTGACAGTTACCCTCGGCCAATTGGCTGAGCGTCTTGGGGGCCCCGGGGGGGGGGGCGGCGCGGGCGGGGTCAAAGGCCGGGGGGCCAGGCAGGGGGGGCGGGGCGGCCGCGTGGGGGTGGGGGGGGCTGGCGCCGAGCGCCGGGGGGGGGGGG
>NZ_RHQP01000027.1:0-81638 GCF_003935465.1 Pseudomonas sp. o96-267 | reverse complement strand
ACTCCTCCTCCCCCCCCCACACCCCCACCCCCCCCCCCCCCCCCCAACCCCGGCCGCCCCCCCGCCTCCCCGACCACCCACAAACCACATCCCCCCCCCTCCCCCCCCCCGCCCCAACAAGCCGACTCAGGGCTGCAGCCAGATCAGCGAAGCGCAGCGCCCGGTGCGAGCGCTGCGGCGATAGGAGTAGAAACGCGGGTCGTTGTAGGTGCAGAGCCCACCACCGCTGACCGCGGTGACACCGATGGCAGCCAGGCGAATGCGCGCCAGTTGGTAGATATCGGCCATGAACTTGCCGGCATTGACGCTGGGCACGAATGCACTGGCAGCCTCGGCATGCTGCTGCACGAAAGCCTCGCGCACCTCGGCGCCCACCTCGAAAGCGGCCGGGCCGATAGCCGGACCGAGCCAGACCAGCAGCTCATGCGGTGCGACGTCCAGCGCCTTGACGGTCGCCTCCAGCACACCACCGGCCAGTCCACGCCAACCGGCATGGGCCGCTGCCACACGGGTACCGGCGCGGTCGCAGAACAACGCTGGCAGGCAATCGGCGGTCATCGCCGTGCAGGCGATACCAGGGGTGGCCGTCCAGTTGCCATCGGCTTCGATGACCACAGCCGGATCGGCTTCGGCCACCACGATGCCGTGCACCTGGCGCAACCAGGCCGGCTGGCACCCCAGGGCATCGACCAGATGCTGACGGTTGCTTGCCACCGCAATCGGGTCGTCCTCGACATGATCGCCCAGGTTGAAGGTATCGAACGGCGCGGCGCTGACACCGCCACTGCGCGTGGTGACGCAAGCACGTACATTGGCTGGCGCAGGCCAGTCGGGCGTCAGCCAATCGTGGGCACTCACCCGACGAACGCCTCGCGATCCTGGCGCAGCAGGGTCAGCAGCCACACCAGATCATCCGGCAGCGCCGACTCCCACTTCATGCGCTTGCCGGTAGCCGGGTGATCCAGTTCGAGAAAGCGCGCGTGCAAGGCCTGACGCGGAAACTCCTTGAGGCTCTGCACCAGAGTCGGGCTGGCCGCTGGCGGAATGCGGAAACGGCCGGCATAGACAGGGTCGCCCACCAGCGGATAGCCAACGTGGGTCATGTGTACGCGAATCTGGTGGGTACGCCCGGTTTCCAGCTTGACGCGCACATGGGTGTGCGAGCGGTAGCGCTCGAGCACGCGGTAGTGACTGATCGCCGGCTTGCCGCCATCGGTCACCGCCATGCGCTGACGCTGGCTGGAGCTGCGCCCAATCGGCGCATCGATGGTGCCGCCAGCAGTGATCACACCGATGCTGATGCATTCATAGATGCGGCTGACAGAACGCTTCTGCAGTTGCTCGACCAGATTGGTCTGCGCCTGCAGGGTCTTGGCCACCACCATCAGGCCAGTGGTGTCCTTGTCCAGACGATGGACGATGCCGGCGCGCGGTACGTTGACGATATCCGGCACGTGATGCAGCAAGGCATTGAGCAAGGTGCCGTCGGCATGTCCGGCAGCCGGGTGCACCACCAGACCTGCGGGTTTGTCGATCACCAGCAGGTGTTCGTCCTCATAGACGATGTTCAGTTCGATGTCCTGCGCGATCCACTCGCCCTGAGCTTCCTGCTCGGCATCGAGCACCAGCGTCGAGCCGGCATGCACGGTATCGCGCGGGCGCGCCACGGCGCCATCGACAGTCAGGCGACCTTCCTTGATCCAGGTGGAAAGGCGCGAACGGGAGAACTCGCCAAACAGCTGCGCAGCCACCTGGTCGAGACGTTGACCGCCCTGTTCAAAGGGGACAATGGCCTGGAGTTGGATCAGCTGTTTGTTTATAGAAGTCATCTTCGGCAACGGCGGGAGCCTGGCCTTTGGTTTCGGCGACAGGCTTGTGGTTAAATACGGCGTCTTTGCCCCAGGGTTTTCCGGGGGCGCTCATCATAACAGGACGGCCGCGCGGCCGTCACAGGGACGCAAGCCGCCATGCAAGTGAAACACCTGCTGCTGATCGCCATCCTCGCCCTTACCGCCGCCTGTTCCTCCAAACAGGCGGAGGTCGATGAAAACCTCAGCGAGGTGGAGCTGTACCAGCAGGCCCAGGCCGACCTGGACAACCGCAGCTACACCCAGGCCATCGCCAAACTCAAGGCGCTGGAGTCGCGCTATCCGTTCGGGCGCTACGCCGAGCAGGCTCAGCTGGAACTGATCTTCGCCTACTACAAGAATGCCGAGCCGGAGGCTGCGAAGTCTTCGGCTGAGCGCTTCATCCGCCTGCACCCGCAGCATGCCAACGTCGACTACGCCTACTACCTCAAGGGTCTGGCCTCGTTCGACCAGGACCGTGGCCTGCTGGCGCGCTTTCTGCCGCTGGACATGACCAAGCGTGACCCGGGCGCCGCGCGCGACTCCTACAACGAGTTCGCCCAGCTCACCAGCCGTTACCCGACCAGCCGCTACGCCCCGGACGCCAAACAGCGCATGATCTACCTGCGCAACCTGCTGGCCGCCTACGAAGTGCACGTCGCCCACTACTACCTGACCCGTCAGGCCTATGTCGCCGCCGCCAACCGTGGCCGCTACGTGGTGGAGAACTTCCAGGAAACGCCATCGGTCGGTGACGGCCTGGCAATCATGACCGAGGCTTATCAGCGTCTGTCCATGGACGACCTGGCTGCCACCAGCCTGGAGACCCTCAAGCTCAACTATCCGGACCACCCCAGCCTGGAGAACGGCCAGTTCGTCCCGCTTGAAGAAGAAGCAGACAACCGCTCCTGGCTGGCCAAGGCCACGCTCGGTCTGATCGAAACCGAGACGCCGCTGCCGCCGGGCGAAACCCGCGCCAGCCAGGACGTGATCCGCCAGTACGAAGACGCCGCGCAGCAGATTCCGCGCGAACTGCAGCAGGACGCCAAGACCGGCGAAACCGCGAAGAAGCGCTCGATCTGGAGCTACCTGACCTTCGGTCTGTTCGACTGATCGACACGGCAGCGCAGAAGGGGGGGCCACGGCCTCCCTTTTTTGTGCCCACGGATTTCATCCAGGCCATCGGCCCGCCTCCGACTTGCGGCCCGCCCCTTGGAATCAGCTCACAGCCTGCCACCGCCCCCCTGTGCCGATGGTCTCAGCTTGGCTAAACTGCCGGCTTTAACCGGATAAAAGAGCACACCATGGGCCTGTTCCGCCTGCTGTTCTGGGTTGCCGTGATCTTCGCCGCAATCTGGATCTGGCGCCGCTTCATCAGCAAAGCCAAGCGCCCTCGCTCGAGCGAGGACAAGAGCACCGCAGCCCCCATGGTGCGTTGTGCCCACTGCGGCGTGCACATTCCCAAGACCCAGGCGCTGAGCCAGGATCAGCAGTGGTACTGCAGCCAGGCCCACCTCGAACAAGGCCCGCACACCGGTGACCGCTGACATCAGCGCACAGGGCAACACTCAGGGTCGACGCATCCTCAGGCTCTATCACTTTTATCGCCTGAGCATCGGCCTGGCGCTGATCCTGATGATCTCCAGCAATCTCGACGAGCAGTTGCTGGACGTCGCGCATATCGAGCTGTTTCGTACTGGCAGCTGGGTTTACCTGATCCTCAACATCTTCATCGCCGTACTGGTGCAGAAACCCAAGCACCTGATGCAGCTGTTCAGCCTGGCGCTGGTCGACGTGATCTTTCTCTCCGCGCTGTTCTACGCAGCCGGCGGCACGCCCAGCGGCATCGGCAACCTGCTGGTAGTCGCGGTGGCCATCGCCAATATCCTGCTGCGCGGGCGAATCGGCTTGCTGATCGCCGCCGTCGCCGCCATGGCGCTGATCTACCTGACCTTCTACCTCAGCCTCAGCCGCCCGGCCGCCGCCGCCCAGTACGTGCAGGCCGGCGCCCTCGGCGCACTGTGTTTCGCTGGTGCATTGTTCATTCAGGGCATCACCCGCCGCCTGCAGGTCAGCGAGAGCCTGGCCGAACAGCGCGCCGCCGACGTCGCCAACCTCGAAGAGCTCAACGCGCAGATCCTGCAGCGCATGCGCACCGGCATCCTGGTGCTCGATACCCAGCACCGTGTGCTGCTGGCCAACCAGGGCGCGACCCAGCTACTGGGGCGCGGCGAGCTGACTGGCAAGATCATCGACCCACACTGCCCGGAGCTGCTCAAGCGCCTGCAACAGTGGCTGCACAACCCCACCCTGCGCCCGGACAGCCTGCAGGCACAGGTCGACGGTCCAATGCTGCAACCCAGTTTCATTTCCCTGCAGCGCGGCGACCAGCAGCACACGCTGGTGTTTCTCGACGACATCTCGCAGATCGCCCAGCAGGCGCAGCAGCTCAAACTGGCCTCGCTCGGCCGCCTGACCGCCGGTATCGCCCACGAGATTCGCAACCCGCTCGGCGCCATCAGCCATGCCGCACAGTTGCTGCAGGAGTCGGAGGACCTGCAAGGCCCGGATCAGCGCCTTGCGCAGATCATTCAGGATCACTCCAAGCGCATGAACCTGGTGATCGAGAACGTCCTGCAACTGTCACGCAGGCGCCAGGCCGAACCGCAACTGCTTGACCTGAAGTACTGGCTTCACCGTTTCGCCAGCGAGTTTCGCAGCTCGGCACCGAGCGATCGGCAGATCCACCTGGAAACCCAGGGCGGCAGCCTGCAGACGCGCATGGACCCACACCAGTTGACCCAGGTGCTGACCAATCTGGTGCAGAACGGCTTGCGCTACAGCGCGCAGAAACATCGGCTCGGCCAGGTCTGGCTGCGCCTTTTCCGCGACGAGAGCAGTGACCTGCCGGTGCTGGAGATCCTCGACGACGGCCCCGGCGTGCCGCCCGAGCAGGAACAGCACATCTTCGAGCCCTTCTACACTACCGAGAACAAGGGCACCGGCCTCGGCCTGTATATTTCTCGCGAGCTGTGCCAGAGCAACCAGGCTCGCCTCGACTATAAACCTCGTGAAGGTGGCGGCAGTTGCTTTCGCATCACCTTCGCCCATCCGCGCAAACTGAGCTGAGCATGAACCGTCAGAGAGCCCTTATCGTCGACGACGAGCCCGATATCCGCGAGTTGCTGGAAATCACCCTCGGACGTATGAAGCTGGACACCCGCAGCGCCCGCAACGTCAAGGAAGCACGCGAATGGCTGGCGCGCGAACCGTTCGACCTGTGCCTGACCGACATGCGCCTGCCCGACGGTACCGGCCTGGATCTGGTGCAACACATCCAGCAGCGCCACCCGCAGGTTCCTGTGGCGATGATCACCGCTTACGGCAGCCTGGATACCGCGATCAACTCGCTCAAGGCCGGCGCCTTCGACTTCCTCACCAAACCGGTGGACCTCGGCCGCCTGCGCGAACTGGTGGCGACCGCCCTGCGCATTCGCGCGCCCGAAGGTGAGGAAACGCCAGTCGACAGCCGCCTGCTCGGCGACTCGCCACCGATGAAGTCGCTGCGCAAGCAGATCCTGAAGCTTTCGCGCAGTCAGGCACCGGTTTATATCAGCGGCGAATCGGGCAGTGGTAAGGAGCTGGTTGCCCGCCTGATCCATGAGCAGGGCCCACGCATCGAACAACCGTTCGTACCGGTCAACTGCGGCGCGATACCCTCGGAGTTGATGGAAAGCGAGTTCTTCGGCCACAAGAAAGGCAGCTTCACCGGCGCCGTCGAAGACAAGCAGGGGCTGTTCCAGGCAGCCAATGGCGGCACCCTGTTCCTCGACGAGGTCGCCGACCTGCCGCTGCCGATGCAGGTCAAACTGCTACGCGCGATTCAGGAAAAGGCCGTGCGCGCCGTCGGCGGCCAGCAAGAAGTGGTGGTCGATGTACGCATCCTCTGCGCCACCCACAAGGATCTTGCCGCCGAAGTCGCCGCCGGCCGCTTCCGTCAGGACCTCTACTACCGCCTAAACGTCATCGAACTGCGCGTACCGCCGCTGCGTGAACGTCGCGAAGATATCGCCCAGCTGGCTGACGTGATGCTCGCGCGCCTGGCCGATGGTACCGGTCTGGTCGCCGCCAAACTGCACCCCGACGCACTGGAAAAGCTGAAGAGCTATCGTTTCCCTGGCAACGTGCGCGAGCTGGAAAACATGCTCGAGCGCGCCTATACCCTGTGCGAAGACGACCAGATCACGCCCAGCGACCTGCGCCTGGCCGACGCCTGCGGCCCCAACAGCGAAACCGGCGAAGCCAGCCTGGCGCAAATCGACAACCTAGAGGATTACCTCGAAGACATCGAACGCAAGCTGATCATGCAGGCCCTGGAAGAAACGCGCTGGAACCGCACAGCGGCGGCTCAGCGCCTGGGCCTGACCTTCCGCTCGATGCGCTATCGACTGAAGAAGCTGGGTATCGACTGAGACAAGACCCTGCTCACGCCTGTGTAGGAGCCGGCTTGCCGGCGATCAAGACAGCCTGCGCCGAGTCCTGAAGCCCCAGACAAGGTATCAGTGCAACCGCCCCGCTGGCGCATAAGGCGCCGGATCAATGATCGGCTCACGCCCAAGCATCAGATCAGCCAGCAACTGACAGGAGGCTGGCGCCAGCACCAACCCATTGCGGAAATGCCCGCAGTTGAGCCATAGACCTGGATACGAGGGCACTTCCCCGATAAAGGGAATGCCTTCCGGCGAGCCGGGCCGCAAGCCGGCCCAATGCCCCACCACTTCAGCATCCTTGAGTGCAGGTAAAAGCTCCTCGGCCGATGCTTTCAGGCTTTCCAGCGCGTTATCGGTCGGCGTCTTGTCGAACCCTGCATACTCCAGCGTGCTGCCAATCAGGATATGACCATCGCGCCGCGGAATCGCATAACGCCCCTTGGCCAATACCATGCTTGGCAGAAAATCCTCGGAGCACTTGTAGAGAATCATCTGCCCTTTCACTGGCTCGACCGGCAACTCCAGCCCAAGTGTCTTGAGCAACTCACCACTCCAGGCTCCCGCAGCCAGTACCACGCGCTCGGCACGAATTTCGCCATCTGCCGTGGTCACTCCGCAAATCTGCCCGCCCTCTTGGATGAAACCGGTAACCGGACAGTGCTCGCGCACCTCCACATTCGGCATGGCCGACAAAGCCGCCTGCAGCGCCTTGACCAGCCGAGGGTTACGTACATTGGCTACACCCGGCATATGAATGGCACGCGTGAAGCCCTGCCCCAGTACAGGCACCTGCTGATAAGTCTCGGCAATATCCACTGGCAGCAGCGCACGCCCCTCTCGCGCAGCCCAGGCCAGCGCTTCAGCCTCGTCATCCAGATCAAGCCAGTACAGCCCGGTGACATGCACCTCGGGATCGACGCCGGTGTCCTCCAGCAAGCGCTGACCAAAGCCCGGATAGAAATCCTGCGACCAATGCGCCAACGCCGTCACCGCCGCACTGTAACGCCAGGGATAGAGCGGAGAAACGATACCGCCACCGGCCCAGGAGGATTCGCGGCCAACCTGCTCTGCCGATTCGACAAGAACCACGCTCGAACCCGCACACGCCAATTGATAACTACTCAGCAACCCAATGGCACCACCACCGACCACTACAACGTCTCCCCCCACCGCTCACCTCACTCCCCGAATACTTGACAGCTCACGACCTTGTTCTAAACACAATGTAGCGGTCAGGAAGGCCGCATCATACGTGCAAAAGGAATCGCACCATGGATCGGAATCAACAAAAGGCTTTGAGCCTCGTCGAACTTTTAATTGCCTTGCTTGTACTAGGCATCCTGTCTACTTTCGCAGTCCCCACCTTCGGAAAGCTCCTGCAAGACAAGCGGGACGAAGCCTTACGCAATTTGCTACGGAGCCATCTGCAGCACGCAAGGACACAAGCTGTCCTCAACAATCATCAGTATCGACTATGCGGCTCCAGTAATGGCATCACCTGCGATGGCGGTTGGGCGAACCATTGGCTGATCACCACAAACCACCCATTCCAGATTCACCAGCTACAGCAACTGCCAGCGAATAACGGCCTGTGCTGGCAAGGCTTCGGCAAAGACATCCGTTACCAGCCAAACGGAACCACCCCGGTGAGCAATGGCCGCTTCAACCTATGTCGAGAAGGGAAAACGATCTGGGCAATGACGATCAACCGCCAGGGACGTGTGCGAGACTCCAGCGCCGAAACGCGCCAAAGCTGCTGCCCAACCAACCATACCGATACTTGAACCACTCATCCCCCTTCCCGCAGACAAGCGCAAGTTGGCTAGGCAGTATTCCGCTGTCCCACTGTACCCAGAGCCAATAGCCATGCCCTACGCCAAGGACCGCAAGCTTCTTGTCGCCCGCCCGCCTCTATATAGGCGGGCGAGCGGCTTCACTCTGATCGAGCTGATGGTCATCGTGGCCCTACTGGGCGTCTTTGCCGCCATCGCAATACCCAATTTCACCCAGTTCATCAACAACAACCGCACCCAATCCGCGAATAATGAAGTACTAGCTCTGCTGCAATACGCCCGCAGTGTTGCCGTCGCACAACGCATTACCGTCAGCGTCTGCCCTGGGGATGATACCTGGCTGGCAAAAATAAAAGACTGTACATCCAGTTCGGAAACTCTACGCAGCATGGAGGTGCCCAGCGGCACCTCCATCAGCTCCAATCCGAACGAAATGGCCTTCCGCCAAAACGGTGTTGCTGTCGCATCAGCAACTATCCAGACCTGCCGTCAGGACGACTTCTCCAACGGCTACACCATTTCATTGAAGAGCGCCGGCAGCATCCGCACCTATGCAAGAGGCAAATCGGGGCCAGGAGCTGATGACAACATGAGCGGCTGCGACGCGAACGACGATGAGGCGGAGGAAGGAGAAGAAGACAATGGCTAACGCACTTGGAAAACGTCGTTCGTCCGGTTTCAGCATGATCGAAGTGCTGGTTACTCTGGTTCTGATCAGCATCGGCGTACTCGGAATGGTCGCTTTGCAAGCCCGTACTATCCAGTACACACAAGACGCCGTACAACGTAACACCGCCGCCATGCTCGCCAACGATCTAGTAGAACTAATGCGTGCCATGCCGGATGGGCTGGACAGTTTCTACAAAGCGACCAGTACCACTTTTCCCAATCTTCCAGCCGCCGGTTGCACACCCTTGCCTGCTGACGCAGCAGGCCAACTGAGTTGTTGGGCGGAAAGAGCCAAATCTGCGTTACCCGGCGCCAGTGATCTGCTTAACAGCGAGTTCTATATCTGTCGTACAACCACCGCAAACACCTGCAGTGGAAGCGGCGACGCCATAGAAATCCAGCTTGCCTGGCAAGTCAGATCAGGTGACTGCATGGCGCCTCAGGTAGTTGAGGATGAAGAAAATGAAGACAGCGACTCTCAAGTCGTCTGCCACTACCGCCTGCGCACTCAGATATAGGAAATCAAAATGAATCACCATGGAGACCAGGCAGGGCTTTCACTGGTAGAACTGATGGTGGCCCTGGCCATCAGTAGCTTCCTAATTCTTGGGGTCACGCAGATCTATATCGACAATAAGCGCAGCTACGCCTTCCAGCAAAACCAGGCTGAAAACCAGGAAGGTGGTCGGTATACCCTGCTGTTGCTGCAACAGGAACTGGCTAAGGCCGGCTATCGCCGCCGACCTGACATTCCATTCGACGAAGCCTTTCCGGCCAGCAACGCCCTCGACTGCGACTTCGGCACAGGCCGGGCCGCCAAACAGTTTGGAACGTCGCAGAACGCCATCTGCATTCGCTATCAACCGCACAACCATCTTGAGCGAGATTGCCTGGGCAACCTGCCGGTCAATGCTGCAGCTATTGAAGACTCTCCGTATACCGACGCGGGCGAAATCATCGTCGAGCGTCTTTATCTGGACGGTAACACTCTGATGTGTCAGACCGCCCATATAACTAGCACCACAGTCACAGCCACCGGTGAACTGGTTAGCGGTATCGCCGACCTGCGCTTCGAGTTCGGCGTCGGTACCGCAAGCGACGACCGTAGGGTCAGCAAATATATAGCCACTCCCGATGGCCCGGTTCTGACTATCCGCTACACCGCCCTGATGCGCAGCAGCAACCCCAATCTGCGCGAAGGTATCGATGCGGACACTGCTCTGGACAATTGGATGAACGTCACTGGCATCAGCGCAGAAGACACAACCGTTGCAGCTCTGAAAACTGCCGACAAAGGCAATCTGTATCAGATTTCACAAAGTGCGGTAATGCTGAGGAACCTGCTGCCATGACTCTCTCCCTACCCACCCACCAAAAGGGTTCCACACTTTTCGTTGCACTGATCATGTTGCTGGTGATCACTCTTCTCGCCCTCTCCGGCACTCGCGAAGTCGTCTTGGAGTCACGGATTACCGGTAATTTCATCGAACAACAGAAACTGCTCAATGACGCCGAAGCCACCCTGAGAGAAGGTGAAAAACTGCTAGCACTAGGTAATAAGCCGGTCGAGCCAAACTGTGCAGAAGGCACTAGCTACTGCCTTCGAAATGAAGAGCCTAGCTATGCACAAGATTTCAATATGGGCGCCCGAACCTATGCTTTTGTCACTGGCGATAGTAGTGCCAACGAATGGTACGCCGTTCCAGCCCCCTCCGGCGCAACCGAAGGCCAGGCAGAGAACCCCGAGTATGGCAATATGATGCTCGGAATTGGCACCTTTCGTTATGAGATAAATGCCGTATCAGAGAGCACCATAACCGGCCACAAAGCAAACCTGCGCACCACCACAGCCAAAGTATTTAACTAAAAGGACAGGGCCATGAACACTGTTCACTCGCTCGCTAAATCCCTTCTGGGTGCTCTCTGGGTAGGTGCCGCTCTGCACTCCGCCATAGCTCACGCAAACAATGCCCCCGCACAAACACCATTGTTCGTTAGCCAGTCCGTGGCGCCACTGAACATGCTGGTCATGGGCCGCGATCACAAGCTTTACTACGAGGCCTACAATGACGCCTCCGACCTGGATGGCGATGGTGCCCTTGACGTCGGCTTCAAACCAAGCATTACCTATTACGGCTACTTCAATACCGCAGCCTGCTACAGCCATACCAATGGCCGCTTCGAACCCACCGCAGTAGCTGGTACTGGGAACACCTGCAGCAGCGCTTGGAGTGGCAACTTCCTTAACTACTTGGCAACCTCACGCATGGATGCACTGCGTAAGGTGCTTTACGGCGGTTACAGGGCAACCGATACAGCCAGCGAAACTGTTTTGCGCGCAGCCTTCATCCCCCAAGATGCGCATAGTTCCGGCAAAGAGTACGACCCACTCAGAGACAACTTCGATATTAGCCTTTACGCACCACTCTCGAACCCGGGAGCAGGCTATCGTCATATGTTCGCTGTCACCACCCTGACCAATGGTGGAACGCCAATCCTACGTGTATTAACCAACAGCCAATATAGAGTCTGGGACTGGGTATCTAAAGAGGGACCGGTAGCAAGCGGGAACTGTGTGAACAACAGTACGTCCTGTACCAGAGACAGTGCGAATAACTGGGCCATTGCACCAACTAGCTTCTTTCCTAACGGACTAACCATCAGAACCCGAAGCGACAATACGGGAAATCCTGGCAACAGAACTGCAATGGACAACCTGTTCAGCGCAAATCATCCAGTCTGCGGAACAGGCAGCGTTTCGCGGATCAATACTATAGGCCAGGACAACAACCCGTTTGCAGGAATTAACGGTTGTACCCATGACAACTATCACACACTGATTACCGGCACCATGAGGGTTCCGGTTACAGGCACCTATAGTTTCGGGGTAAACGGCGACGACGCCGTAGACTTCTATGTCGGCTCCACAAGAGTGGCTTACTGGTATAATGGGCACGGCGCGAATGCCAACCAACCTGGCGGTACCACTGGCACCATTGCCTTGACTGCAGGGACAGACTACACCATCAGATTCCGCCACGAGGAAGGTGGCGGTGGCGACAGTTGGCAACTCTACTATCAGCCGCCAAATGGCGCTGCCAGCACCATGACCGATTATGCCCTAAACGTTCTTGCATGCCCGAGTAACGCCAACCTGCGAGAAGGTAACTGCAAGGCATACTCTGGCAGCAACGGTAACGTCGGCTATAAACCGACAGGCATCCTGCACGACTTCGGCGAAAACGACTCAATGAAGTTCGGTCTGTTGACAGGCTCCTACGCAAAGAACACCAAAGGCGGCGTACTACGCAGCAACATTGGCTCCTTCGCTCGAGAGATCAACACTGCAACCGGACAATTCAATACTAACGTCACAGACGGTATCGTTACGACGCTGGATAAACTTCGCATTGTCGATTTCAGCTATTCAAATCCCGCCTACCAGTACACAAATTGTGGCTGGATCGCCGACATGCCCATCACATCGAAAGCTGATGGCGTATGTGCTATGTGGGGTAACCCTTTGGCCGAAATGGCATTCGAAGGGCTACGTTACTTTGCTGGAGCCAGCAGTGGCTCCAGCGTCTATACCTATGCCAGCGGAGCCAGAGATACACAATCGGATCTCAACCTGCCTGCACCAACATGGGTCCCACCCTATGTAGCCAGACCCAATGGCGCAGGGGAGCGGAGCTGTGCCGTACCGGTGATGACGCTAATCAGTGATATCAACCCATCCTATGACTACACCCTGCCAGGCGGCCGCTACAATGCCGAAGGAGATAGCTTCGAACTACCAACGGCAATCAGCGATCTGGACGTTTCCAGCGCGACCGATGCTATCGGCACAGCGGAGGGGATAAACGGCAAGACATTCTTTATTGGCCAGTCCGCTGCGAACAACGCCGACAATGCACCAACCGCCAAGGTCATCAATAACTTGTCCTTTGCGCGCGGTTTATCACCGGAGGAACCAAGCAAGCAAGGCACCTTCTACACCGCCGGCATCGCTAAATACGCTGCAGAGAATGTAGTCGGTGGCGATCAAAAGATGCTGACTTACTCCATCGCACTGGCCTCACCACTGCCACAAATCCAATTCCCCATCGGCACCGATGGCAGTCAAAGCATCACCCTCGTGCCGTTCGCAAAATCTGTGGGTGGTGGTTATAACATCGACCCTGCAAGTAATTTCCAACCAACTAACCAGATTGTCGACTACTACGTAGTAACGATTGCAAACACCACGGGAACCAGCGGAGCCGACTACAACGCCAACATCAATGGAGGCCGACCCTACGCGCAGTTCCGCATCAACTACGAAGATGTCGAACAAGGTGCCGACCATGATATGGACGCTATCTCCCTGTACACCTTGTCCGTTGAGGCTAATGGTTCGCTGAAAGTGAAGATAGACTCCGAATATGCCTCTGGTGGTATTATTCAGATTATGGGGTACGTCATTTCCGGCACTACTGCTGACGGTATTTATCTTGAAGTCCGCGATGAAGATACCAATGGCGACCATGCCTACAAACTGAACACACCTCCTAACCGAGCCCCAGGCTGGTGCGACAATGCTACCAATCTAGCCACGACCGAGTGTCGACGTTTGCCCTTATCGACCGAGCGCAACTTCAGCGCGGCAGCCAACACTGACGGAGCTGGTTTTCTCAAAGATCCTCTATGGTATGCCGCTAAATATGGTGTCCCGGACAGGAACCCCGCCGAAGTTTCTGGCGATCCAGACAACTATTTCTTGGTCACCAACGCTCTAACTTTGAAAGATCAACTGACCAAGGCATTCAACGATGTATTGCAACGTAACAACTCGGTCACTAGTCCAGCTATTAAACCGACCACGCCCCAAACAGCTGATAGCGAGTTTTTCGTCTACCGGACGGACTACAACGTTGAAACCTGGAGTGGCAACCTGATCAAGGAAACCATCGACACTACAAGCACGAGCAATGAGCGTACATCACTCTGGAATGCTGCTTCAGGTAGCGCGGCAAATCGCACCATCAAGATGGCTAGCGGCGCAAGCTTGGTTGATTTCAACTGGAACAACCTCTCCGACGATCAGAAAGCTGCACTAAATACAAATCCGCAAACCGCCCTAATTGATAATGCAGGAGAGCAACGCTTAAGCTTCATCAAAGGTGAAAATGATAGCTTCCGCAGACGTAGCAATCGCTTACTAGGAGATATCATTAACTCCAATCCTGTAGTCGTGGAAGGCGCACAGTACTTGCACTATCTAGCCAATTCCATCGAGTCAGGCAGCAACTACAGTACATTCGCTGAAGACATAAAAGATCGTTCACCTCTAGTATTTGTGGGTTCCAACGGCGGCATGCTGCATGCTTTTGATACCGAAACTGGCGCAGAGAAATTCGCCTTCGTACCAAGCGCCGTGATTCCGAACCTAAATAAACTAACCAGCTCCAGCTATAACGAGGATGGCGGCGAGCACCACTTCTTTGTAGATGGAACACCGGTGGTACGAGACGTCTATATAAATAACGAATGGCGCACTGTACTGGTCGGAACTTTACGAGCAGGCGGACGCTCCATTTTCGCTCTAGACATAACTGATACCAATGATATAAGCCTACTCTGGGAGCTAAACGAGGGAGGCGATCTACAAGGTGAAGAGAGCCTGAGCGATGTAGGCTATAGCTTCCCCGTACCCACCATCGCCCGCCTGCAGAATGGCAACTGGGCGGTGGTCACCGGAAACGGTTACGACAGTGCGAGCAATCGCGCTGTACTGTTCCTGATCGATATCGCTACCGGTGAGTTAACCAAGATCCCCACACGCGAGGAAGACGCAAGCAATGGCTTGTCCTCGGTCAGAGTCGCGGACAACAACAGCGATGGTATCGCCGACTTCGTCTATGCTGGTGATCTACAGGGCAACCTCTGGCGCTTCGATCTGGACCCCACCGGCAGTGGTAGCTCAGACGCCTATAAATTGTCCTTTGGCGGCAGTCCTCTGTTCACTGCCAAAGATGGAAATGCCAGCTCGGCAAATACTCAAGCCATCACCGCCCCCCCTTCGCTTGTGCGCCACCCAAGCTTGAAGGGTTATATCGTGATGTTTGGTACCGGCCGCTACTTCCAGATGACCGACAAAGAAACGGATAAACTTGATACCCTCTATGGTATCTGGGACATGGAGACCATTGGCGCCTCCCCTGACGCAACTCCAAACCTAAGTCGGAGTAATCTCCAGGAACAAACGTTCACCCTAGAAACCACCAATACTTGGAATGAGAACAACCCGAACCAGCCCAACGTCACGAAAAGCATCAGGGTTTTGAGCTCTAACCCCATTACATGGGCGCAGTCCAATGCAGATAATAGTGGAAAATTTGGTTGGTACCTCGATCTAAAAGTAGGGAACACTACTGATGGAGAGCGGATCGTCGATGAAATGGCTGCACGCGGACAGGTACTACTTTTCACTTCTCGAACCCCCAGCGATGATCCCTGTGAAGCAGGGCTGACAGGCTGGACGTATGGAATTAATCCATATACTGGAGGCCGTACTAGCTTCAACGTATTTGACTTTGACAGGAGCGGAACGGTGAGCACCGGCGACAGCTATAACGGTACGGTTGTATCAGGCTATGAAACTCCTGCAGGCGGTATTAGTTTGAGCGGTAATACTCTATTCAGCACCGACGGCTCCTCCATTACCGTTGATTTTGGCGCTAGCGTATCAGGCCGGCAAAGCTGGCAAATTCTTCCGGAGGATGAATGATGAAGTTGCAGGCTACGTCCATGCAGGGCTTTACCCTTATTGAGGTGATGGTAGTAGTGGCGATAATCGGCATTCTTGCCGCTATCGCTTATCCCAGCTACGACGAATACGTCAAACGTGGGCATCGCTCGGAGGGTATGGCACTACTGAGTGACATCGCTGCGCGCCAGGAGCGCTACTACTCCCAAGCCCACACCTACATCACAACATCTAGTGACTTGAATAAACTGGGTTTAACCGTGACATCTGGAAGTGTGCGCTCAGCAACTGGAAAGTACTCAGTCGCTGTCGAAAAACTCAACAATGATGGCGGATATACCCTGACGGCCACTCAGAATTTTGGCGATACCAAATGCGGAAACCTGACCCTCAATGCCCAGGGTACAAAAGGCCGCAGTGCTAGCGATGGGAGAAGCATCGAGGACTGCTGGAAATAGCTCCCTCTATACTGAAAAGCCCCGATCTATTGATCGGGGCTTCCTTCATAGAGCCTTGACCCGTAACTCCTTCGGCATCGAAAACGTGATGTTCTCCGGCCGCCCATCCAACTCCACCTCCCCCACCGCCCCCCAAGCACGCAATTGCTCTACCACCCCGCGCACCAACACCTCCGGCGCAGAAGCGCCGGCGGTAATGCCTACACCACCGACTCCGTCGAACCATTCGCTCTTGAGATCTTCAGCGCCATCGATCAGGTAGGCCGGTGTGCCCATGCGTTCGGCCAGCTCACGCAGGCGGTTGGAGTTGGAGCTGTTCGGGCTGCCGACCACCAGCAGTACATCGCACTCGCTGGCCAGTTGTTTGACCGCGTCCTGGCGGTTTTGCGTGGCGTAGCAGATGTCGTCCTTGCGCGGGCCGCCGATGGCGGGGAACTTGGCGCGCAGGGCGTCGATCACTTTGCTGGTGTCGTCCATGGACAGGGTGGTCTGGGTGACGAAGGCCAGGTTCTCGGGGTTGCGCACCTGCAGTTCGGCGACGTCGGCCTCATCCTCGACCAGGTAGATGGCGCCGCCATTGCTGGCGTCGTATTGGCCCATGGTGCCTTCGACTTCCGGGTGACCTTCGTGACCGATGAGGATGCACTCGCGCCCTTCGCGGCTGTAACGCACCACTTCCATATGCACCTTGGTCACCAGCGGGCAGGTCGCGTCGAAGACCTTGAGCCCCCGGCGCGCGGCCTCGTCACGCACAGCCTTGGAGACGCCGTGAGCACTGAAGATGACGATGACGTCGTCCGGCACCTGGTCCAGCTCTTCGACGAATACCGCGCCTCGTGCACGCAGATCCTCTACCACGAATTTGTTATGCACCACTTCATGACGCACGTAGATCGGTGGGCCGAACACTTCCAGGGCGCGGTTGACGATTTCGATGGCGCGATCGACACCGGCGCAGAAGCCGCGGGGGTTGGCGAGTTTGATATGCATGCTGGCTGTCTCGGTATTGATCGAGGAACGAAACGACGCTATCGGTCGCTCCCGGAAGGTACAGCCTGCGCGGGATCAGTGCAGGCTGCAACAAGAGCTTCGCGGCTGAAGCCGCCCCTACAAGAGCGGCGCCACGGCGCTAAAGCGCCTTGACCTCGATGATTTCCACATCGAAATCCAGCACCTTGCCGGCCAGTGGGTGGTTGAAGTCGATGGTGACCTGCTTGTCATCGAACGCCTTGACCACGCCTGGCAGCTCGGTATTGGCGGCATCGTTGAAGATCACCAGCAGGCCTTCGGACAGCTCCATGCCCTCGAACTGGCCGCGCGGCATGATCTGCACGTTCTGCGGGTTCGGCTGGCCGAAGCCCTGCTCCGGCTGCACCTGCACGCTGCGCTTGTCGCCGGCTTTGAAGCCGTACAGTGCCTGTTCGAAACCAGGCAGCAGGTTGCCATCACCGACCCTGAAGGTCGCCGGCTGTTTGTCGAACGTGCTGTCGACCACATCGCCGTTTTCCAGCTTGAGGGCAAAGTGCAGGGTCACTTCCCTGTCCGGACCGATGCGTACGTCTGTCATTGCGCAGCCTCCTTCGCGGACTTGTCGCTCTTGAACATATCCAGCGCCAGCAGGATCGCGCCGATGGTGATGAAGGTATCGGCCAGGTTGAACGCTGGGAAGAACCAGCGACTCTGCCAGTGCACCAGAATGAAGTCGACCACATGGCCAAGCACCACACGGTCATACAGGTTGCCCAACGCGCCGCCCAGCACCATGGCCAATGCCACGGCCAGCAGGGTTTCATGACGTTTGAGGCGCTTGAGCCAGACCACCAGCACGACGCTGACGACGATGGCGATGGCGGCGAAGAACCAGCGCTGCCAGCCGGCCGCATCAGCCAGGAAGCTGAACGCCGCGCCAGTGTTGTAGGCCAGGGTCCAGTCGAAGTAACCCGGGATGACTTCGATGCGCTGATACATGCTCAGCCCGCCCTCGAAGATGTCCTTGGTCACCCGATCGACGACCAGGATCAGCACGCTCAACAGCAGCCAGGGCAGATGCCCGAAACGCGAGGACTCAGGCATGCTTGCGCACCTCACCTTCGCCTTCGATGTTGCTCACGCAGCGGCCGCACAGCTCCGGATGCGCAGCATGGCTGCCGACATCCGCGCGGAAGTGCCAGCAACGGCCACACTTGGCGTGTGCGGACTTGAGGATCTTCAGCTTCAGACCTTCGACTTCGGTCACTACCGCATCGGCCGGAGCATCGGTCAGCGGTGCGGTCTGCGCCGCCGAGGTGATCAGGGCGAAACGCAGCTCGTCGCCGAGTTTGGCCAGGTCAGCTTGCTTGGCCTCATCGCAGAACAGGGTGACCTCGGCCTGCAGGCTGGCACCGATAGCCTTGGCCGTACGCAGGTTCTCCAGCTCTTTGTTGACTGCCGCCTTGACCGCCATGACGCGATCCCAGTAGGCACGATCCAGCTCGAAGCCTTCCGGCAGGCGCTCCAGGCCGGCGTACCAGGTATTGAGCATCACGGACTCGTTGCGCTCGCCCGGCAGGAACTGCCAGATTTCCTCGGCGGTGAAGGCCAGGATCGGTGCGATCCAGCGCACCAGCGCCTCGCTGATGTGGAACAGTGCGCTCTGGCAGGAGCGACGCGCCACGCTGTCGGCGGCGGTGGTGTACTGGCGGTCCTTGATGATGTCCAGGTAGAAGCCGCCCAGCTCCTGCACGCAGAAGTTGTGCACCTTGGAGTAGACGTTCCAAAAGCGGTAGTCGGCGTAGGCTTCGATGATTTCTTCCTGCAAACGCAGGGCTGCGTCCACGGCCCAGCGGTCGAGGTCGAGCATCTGCTCGGGCTGCAGCAGGTCCTTGGCCGGATCGAAACCGTTGAGGTTGGCCAACATGAAGCGCGCGGTGTTGCGGATACGGCGGTAGGCATCGGCACTGCGCTGCAGGATCACCTTGGACACGGCCATCTCGCCGGAGTAGTCGGTGGACGCAACCCACAGGCGCATGATGTCGGCGCCCAGGCTGTCGTTGACCTCCTGCGGGGCGACCACGTTGCCGAGCGACTTGGACATCTTGCGGCCGTTCTCGTCGACCACAAAGCCGTGAGTCAGCAGCGCCTTGTAAGGCGCGTGGCCATCGATGGCGCTGCCAGTCAGCAGGGACGAGTGGAACCAGCCGCGATGCTGATCCGAACCTTCGAGGTACAGATCGGCGCGCGGGCCGTCGGTGTGACCCATGTCGTGGGAGCCGCGCAGCACGTGCCAGTGCGTGGTACCGGAGTCGAACCACACATCGAGGGTGTCGTTGATCTTGTCGTAGTCAGCTGCTTCAGCGCCAAGCAGCTCGGCGCCGTCGAGTTTGAACCAGGCTTCGATGCCCTCTTGCTCGACGCGCTTGGCGACCTCTTCCATCAGCTCGACAGTGCGCGGGTGCAGCTCGCCAGTGGCCTTGTGCAGGAAGAACGGGATCGGCACGCCCCAGTTGCGCTGACGCGAGATGCACCAGTCAGGACGACCGGCGATCATGCTGTGCAGGCGCGCCTGGCCCCAGGCCGGGACGAACTGGGTCTGCTCGATAGCCGCCAGCGCACGCTCACGCAAGGGCGCACCTTGCTTCGGCTGGGTATCCATGCCGACGAACCATTGTGCGGTGGCGCGGTAGATCAGCGGCGTCTTGTGGCGCCAGCAGTGCATGTAGCTGTGCTGGATCGGCTGATGCTTGAGCAGCGCACCGACCTCGGCCAGCTTCTCGACGATGGCCGGGTTGGCCTTCCAGATGAACTGGCCGCCGAAGAACGGCAGGTCCGGGGTATAGACGCCATTGCTCTGCACCGGGCTGAGAATGTCGTCGTTGCTCATGCCATAGGCTTTGCAGGTGCGGAAGTCGTCCTCACCGTAAGCCGGCGCCGAGTGGACGATACCGGTACCGGCGCCCAGCTCGACGTATTCGGCCAGGTACACCGGCGAGAAACGCTCGTAGAACGGATGACGGAAACGGATCAGATCCAGTGCGGCGCCCTGCGCGGTCGCGATTACCTGACCTTGCAGGCCGTAACGCTGCAGGCAGGATTCGACCAGTTCTTCAGCCAGCAGCAGGAGACGCTCGCCGGTGTCGACCAGCGCGTAGGTGAATTCCGGATGCACGTTGAGCGCCTGGTTGGCCGGGATGGTCCAGGGCGTGGTGGTCCAGATGACGATGGCGGTCGGCTTGCTCAGCTCGCTCAAGCCGAAGGCGGCGGCCAGCTTGTCTGCATCTTCGATTGGGAAGGCAACATCGATGGCATCGGACTTCTTGTCCTGATACTCCACCTCGGCTTCGGCCAACGCTGAGCCGCAGTCGAAGCACCAGTTCACCGGCTTCAGGCCCTTGAACACGAAGCCCTGCTTGACCATCTCGGCCAGGGCGCGGATCTCACCGGCCTCGTTGGCGAAGTCCATGGTCTTGTAGGGGTTGTCCCAGTCGCCGAGCACGCCGAGGCGGATGAAGTCGGCCTTCTGCCCTTCGATCTGCTCGCCAGCATAGGTGCGGCAACGCTCGCGGGTCAGATCCGCCGGCTGATTCTTGCCGAAGGTGGTTTCGACCTTGTGCTCGATCGGCAGGCCATGGCAGTCCCAGCCCGGCACGTAGGGCGCGTCGAAACCGGCCAGGGTCTTGGAGCGGGTGATGATGTCCTTGAGGATCTTGTTTACCGCATGACCGATGTGGATGCTGCCGTTGGCATAGGGCGGGCCGTCGTGCAGGACAAACTTCGGCCGATCTTCGCCAATCTTGCGCAGCTTGCTATACAGACCAATCTCGTTCCAGCGCTGCAGGGTCTGCGGCTCGCGTTGCGGCAGGCCGGCCTTCATCGGGAACTGGGTATCGGGCAGGTTCAGCGTAGCTTTGTAGTCGGTCATTTCGGGCTCTTCATCAGCGGGTGGCTCTGCCAATATTCACGGGCAGCGGCGATATCAGCGGCAATCGCCGCCTTCAGGGCCTCCAGCGAGGCGAAACGCTGCTCATCACGCAGCTTGTGGTGGAAAGCCACCGAGAGACGCCGGCCATACAGATCGCCGGCAAAATCCAGAAGATGCACTTCCAGATGGGCGCTGCCGTCACCGGCAACGCTGGGGCGCACGCCGATATTGGCGACGCCCGGTTGAATCACGCCATCGATTTCACAGCTCACCAGATAAACCCCGGTCAGCGGCACCTTGCGCCGCTTGAGCTGGATATTGGCAGTCGGTGCATCGAGCTGGCGGCCGAGCTTCTGCCCGTGCAACACCCGCCCGGCGATGCGGAACGGCCGCCCGAGCAAGGCTTCGGCCAGTTCGAAATCGCCATCGGCCAGAGCCTGGCGCACACGCGTGCTGCTGACCCGGCCGCCCAGCACTTCGACAGTGGTAGAGGCATCGACGCTGAAGCCGTAACGCTGGCCGGCGGCCTTGAGAAATTCGAAATCGCCGGCGCGGTCGCAGCCGAAGCGGAAATCGTCGCCGATTTCCAGGTCCTTCACGCCAAGGCCATCGACCAGTACGCGCTGGACGAACTCGGCAGCCGATAGCTCGCGCAGGCGGCGGTTGAAGGCCAGGCACAGCACCATGTCGAGGCCTTCGGCAGCCAACAGGGCGAGCTTGTCACGCAGGCGGGTCAGACGCGCCGGCGCGGTGTCCGGACCGAAAAATTCACGCGGCTGCGGCTCGAAGATCACCACACAGCTGGGCACGGCCAATTCCGCGGCACGCTCGCGCAAGCGCGCCAGGATGGCCTGGTGCCCACGATGAACGCCGTCGAAATTACCGATGGTGACCACACAGCCCCGCGCCTGGGGCTGCAGGTTATGAAGACCTCGAACCAGCTGCATAACACGCTTCTTGTTCACAAAGTGGCCGATTATACGCACAGCGCGCCATGCACAACAGGCATCACGATGGGTGAAACCGCTACAACGCCCGCCGGGCAAAATCACGCGGACGGAAGCCCAATATCAGCAGCATGCCGAAGTAGGCAACCAGCCCAGCGGCCACCAACGCGCCGAGACGCAGCAGGCGCACGAGCATCTCCCCTTCTGCCCAGACAGGCATGACCTGTAGCAGCACCAGCAACACGGCGACCATCACCGCCACCGCGGCCACCAGCTTGAGCAGAAACAGCCCCCACCCCGGCAGCGGCTGGAAGATATCGGCGCGGCGCAGTTGCCAGTACAACAGGCCGGCATTCAGGCAGGCCGCCAGGCTGATCGCCAGCGCCAGGCCGACGTGCGCCATCTCCAGGCCAAACACGAACAGCGCATTCATCACCTGGGTGGCCAGCAGGCTGATGATGGCAATGCGCACCGGTGTCTTGATGTTCTGCTGGGCATAAAAGCCTGGCGCGAGGATCTTGATCAGAATCAACGCCAGCAGGCCGACCGAGTAGGCCACCAGCGCCCGCTGGGTCATCAGCGCATCCTCTGCACCGAACTTGCCGTACTGGAACAGCGACACCACCAGCGGCTCGGCGAGAATCGCCAGCGCCAACGTGGAGGGCAGCACCAACAGAAAGCACAGGCGCAGCCCCCAATCGAGCAGGCGGCGGTACTCGTCGCGATTCTTGCTGGCATAGGTTTTGGAGAGTGCCGGCAGCAGGATGGTGCCCAGCGCCACGCCCAGCACACCCGAGGGCAGCTCCATCAGGCGGTCGGCGTAATACATCCAGGACACCGAGCCAGCTACCAGGAAGGAGGCGAATATCGTGTTGATGATCAGCGAAATCTGACTCACCGAGACGCCGAAGATAGCTGGCCCCATCTGCTTGAGCACGCGCCAGACGCCCAGATCACCGAAACTCAGGCGCGGCAGCACCAGCATGCCGATCTTTTTAAGGTGCGGCAGTTGCCAGAGCAGTTGGGCCAGACCGCCGACCAGCACCGCCCAGCCCAGCGCCATGATCGGCGGGTCGAAATAAGGCGTCAGAAACAACGCGAAAACGATCATGCTGACGTTGAGCAGCGTCGGCACGAACGCCGGCACCGAAAAACGGTTCCAGGTGTTGAGAATGGCGCCCGCCAGCGATGACAGGGAGATCAACAATATATAAGGAAAGGTCACCCGCAGCAGATCGACGGTCAGCTCGAAGCGCTCGGCCTCATCGGCAAAACCCGGCGCCGTGGCCCAGACGATCCAGGGCGCTGCGAGCACGCCGATGGCCGTGACCAGCGCCAGCACCAAGGTCAGCAACCCTGATACATAGGCAATGAAGGTACGCGCAGCCTCCTCGCCCTGCTGCATCTTGTACTCGGCCAGAATCGGTACGAAGGCTTGAGAGAACGCCCCTTCGGCAAAAATACGGCGCAGCAGGTTGGGCAGCTTGAAGGCCACCACGAAGGCGTCCGACGCCACTCCGGCCCCGAAGGTGCGGGCGATGATGGTGTCGCGCACGAACCCCAGCACGCGCGAAACCATGGTCAGTGAACTGACGGCAGCCAGGGACTTGAGGAGATTCATGGGGTATTTCGGCTTCCATAAAGAGGTGCAGTAGCGGACAATCCGCCGCCCAACGAAGGCGTCGAGTGTAGCGAGCCACCACTGGTCAGGCCAGCACAGGAAAGCGTCATCAGACTTGACAGCAGGCAGATGGATCGGCATGATTCGCGGCCTTATTTGTCGTAACCCCCCAGTTTTCGAGGAGCTTGACGGTGGCCAACTCACCTTCTGCCAAAAAACGCGCCAAACAGGCTGAGAAGCGCCGTAGCCATAACGCCAGCCTGCGCTCGATGGTTCGTACTTACATCAAGAACGTAGTCAAGGCTATTGCTGCCAAAGATCTCGAGCTTGCCAAAACCGCTTACACTGCAGCTGTTCCGGTCATCGACCGCATGGCTGACAAAGGCATCATCCACAAGAACAAAGCCGCTCGTCACAAGAGCCGCCTGAATGCGCATATCAAGGCGCTGGGCGAAGCTGCTGCCGCTTAATCGCGACAGGTTCTTGAAAAACCGGCCCTGGTGGCCGGTTTTTTATTGCCCTAAATTCAAGTTTGCAGCCGTGCAGCCATGAAAAATGCCCGCCTCCTTGCGGAATGCGGGCATTTCTCGAAAACAGCAAAGATCAGCCGCGAGCAGCCTTGATCACTTCGATGTAAGGCTCGGCATTGCGCTGATCCTGAATCAGCGCGATGAAATCATTGCCCTGTGCATCGGTGGCCGAGAGATCGTAGCCTTCAGCGACGAAGAAACCCACGAAACGCTCGAAGTCATCGATACGCAGACCGCGATAAGCCTTGACCAGCTTGTGCAGCGAAGGCGGCGTGGCGTCCGCTGGTTCCACCGCAAGGAACAGCTTGATCGAGTCGTAGCTGATTTCTTCGCCAATCACCTGCTTCTTGTCTTTACGCATCGCCCGCTCCCGCCAGCATTACAGAGGGCCGGCAGTGTACCGCCGAGCCGCGCGCGGCTCAACGCGCAGCCGGGCAGGCTAACACGCGATCAATCGACACAACAGCCGACCTAGGTCATGCCGCGCCCGACGAACTCGCTCCTATAATGCGCCAAGCCATTAGGGAGCCAGCATGTCACGTCTACCGTTGCCGCTGTTCGCCGCCTGGCGCCAGACCCTGCGCGCGGGCTACTCCTGGAAGGCCCTACGCGGCGACCTGAGCGCCGGCCTGACGGTGGGCATCATTGCCATTCCACTGGCCATGGCGCTGGCTATTGCCGTGGGCGTGGCGCCGCAGCACGGCCTTTATACCGTGCTGATCGCCGCACCGCTGATCGCCCTGTGCGGCGGCTCGCGCTTCAATATTTCCGGCCCCACCGCCGCCTTTGTGGTGATCCTGCTGCCGATCACTCAGCAGTACGGTCTCGGCGGCTTGCTGCTGTGTACGCTGATGGCTGGCGTGATCCTGATCACCCTGGGGCTGCTGCGCGCCGGACGCCTGATCGAATTCGTGCCTTATCCGGTAACACTGGGCTTTACCGCCGGCATCGGCATCGTCATTGCCGTTCTGCAGATCAAGGATCTGTTCGGCCTCCACCTGGCCGGCACACCCCAGCATCTTCTGGAGCAGGTAAATCTGCTGATCCGTGCCCTGCCCAGCCTGCAGCTCGGCGACAGCCTGGTGGGCGCCGCGTGCCTGGCGACACTGCTGATCTGGCCACGCCTGATACCGAAGATTCCTGCGCACCTGGTCGCCCTGGCGATTGGCGCGTTGCTGGCATTGGCCCTGGAACGCCTGGGGCTGCCCGTGGCGACATTGGGCGAGCGCTTCAGCTATCAGCTCGACGGCATCGAATATCCCGGCATCCCGCCGTTCCTGCCAGCCCTGGCGTTACCCTGGAACCTGCCGGGCGCCGACGGCCAGCCGCTGGTGTTGTCATTCGAGCTGATCCGCCAACTGCTGGCACCGGCATTCGCTATCGCCATGCTCGGCGCCATCGAGTCACTGCTGTGCGCGGTAGTGGCCGACGGCATGACCGGCAGCAAGCATGACCCCAACGCCGAACTGATCGGCCAGGGCCTCGGCAACCTGGCTGCACCGTTCTTTGGCGGCATCACCGCCACCGCTGCCATCGCCCGCACCGCCGCCAACGTTCGGGCAGGCGCCTTTTCGCCGCTGGCAGCATTGATTCATGCGGGCGTGGTGCTGGCGGCAATTCTGTTACTGGCGCCGCTGTTCAGCTATCTGCCCATGGCAGCCCTGGCAGCGCTGCTGCTGATGGTGGCGTGGAACATGAGCGAGCCCCACCACGTCGTCCACACCCTGCGCATCGCCCCACGCAGTGATGTGCTGATACTGCTGACCTGCCTGGTGCTGACGGTGCTGTTCGACATGGTGCTGGCCGTCGGCGTAGGCCTGCTGCTGGCGGCTGGGCTGTTCATCAAGCGCATGAGCGAGCTGACCGATACCGCTGCACTGAGCCGGCAGCAACGTCAGGCCTTGCTGGATCTGCCCGAGCACGTGTTGGCTTACGCCATTCGCGGCCCGCTGTTCTTTGGCGCGGCAGAAAAGGCGTTGAGCGTGCTGCGACGCTTCACCCCGGGCGTGCGCGTGGTGATCGTCGATATCAGCGCCGTGCCACTGCTGGACATGACTGCCATTGCCGCGCTGGACAACGTGCTGCGCGATTACCGCCAGCAGGGTGTGGCGCTGATCCTCAGCGGGCCCACCGCGCAGGTACGGCTGCAACTACGCCGCGCCGGCATTCACCGACGCGCCGGGCAGCTGGCCTACGTGCACGATCTACCACAAGCGCGGGAGAGAGCCTTGCGCTGGCTGGATGACACAGCGCCAAAGCCGCTAGCCGAATAGGTTCGCCTTGCGCACCGAGGAAAGCCGGTGCGCGCAGCGCACCCTACGCGTTACAAGCGCTTACAGCCCCTTGACCGCGAAAATGCCCGCGGCGTTGCGCCAGTAGCCCTTGTAGTCCATGCCGTAACCGAAGATGTAACGGTCGATGCACTGCAAGCCGACATAGTTGGCCTTCAGATCAGGACGCGCCTTGCGCTCGTGTTCCTTGTCGATCAGCACTGCGGTATGTACAGCACGCGCGCCAGCATGGCGGCAGAAATCGATGATCGCGCCCAGGGTGTGCCCTTCGTCGAGGATGTCGTCGATGATCAGCACATCACGGTCGATGAACGAGACTTCCGGCTTGGCCTTCCAGAACAGCTCGCCCCCGCTGGTTTCATTGCGATAACGCGTGGCATGCAGGTAGGACGCCTCGAGCGGGAAGTTCAGCTTGGTCAACAGCTTGCCGGAGAAGATCAGGCCGCCGTTCATCACGCAGAACACCACCGGATTGCACTCGGCCAGTTCGGCGTTGATCTGGCTGGCGACCTTGTCGATGGCCGCTTCCACCTCGGCTTCGGTGAACAGGCAGTCGGCTTCCGCCATGATTTGGCGAATGTGCGCGAGATCGGCGGACATGGTGTGCTCTCTCTTGATCGGACTGATGAATGGCGGCGAACAGCCTGAAAACTGATCGAGCCGTCAAATAAAAGCGGGCAAAGGTACAGACCCATGCAGCGCTTGCCAAGTATCGACTGACCAGCGTAGCCGACGCACAGCGCAGGACATCGTGACTCATCAGTCACCCACCACTTGGCATGAGCAATGCTTTAATCTAACGCGATTTTTCCCAGAGCCCCGTTGGAGATCCCAGCCCATGCCCACTCGCGAGATCCGCCACCCGCTGATCCGTCATAAGATCGGCCTGATGCGCCGCGCCGATATCAGCACCAAGAATTTCCGTGAGCTGGCCCAGGAAGTGGGCGCCCTGCTGACTTATGAGGCCACCAACGACCTGCCGCTGGAAACCTACGACATCGAAGGCTGGGCGGGCACCGTGCAGGTGGAGAAGATCGCCGGCAAGAAAATCACCGTGGTGCCCATCCTGCGCGCAGGCATCGGCATGCTCGACGGTGTGCTCAGCCTGATCCCCGGCGCCAAGGTCAGCGCCGTGGGCGTCGCGCGCAACGAGGAAACCCTGGAAGCGCACACTTACCTGGAAAAGCTGGCGCCGGAAATCGACTCGCGCCTGGCGCTGATCATCGACCCGATGCTGGCCACCGGCGGTTCGATGGTCGCCACCATCGACCTGCTGAAGAAGGCCGGCTGCAAGGACATTCGCGCCATGGTTCTGGTCGCCGCTCCCGAAGGCATCCAGGCCGTCGAGAAGGCCCACCCGGACGTGACCATCTTCACCGCCTCCATTGATCAGTGCCTGAACGAACATGGCTACATCATTCCCGGCCTGGGCGATGCCGGTGACAAGATCTTCGGCACCAAGCAGAAGGACGCCTGACATGTCGCAGACGGAATTCAACGATCCGCTATGGCGCCAGGGTATCTCCGGTGCGCAGATGTTGTTCGTGGCCTTCGGCGCCCTGGTGCTGATGCCGCTGATCACCGGCATGGACCCCAACGTCGCGCTGTTCACCGCCGGTATCGGCACCCTGCTGTTCCAACTGGTGACCAAACGTCAGGTCCCGGTGTTCCTGGCCTCCAGCTTCGCCTTCATCGCACCGATCCTGGCAGCCAAGGGCGAATTCGGCCTACCCGCCGTGATGGGAGGTGTGATCGCCGCCGGCCTGGTCTACATCCTGCTCTCGGCGCTGGTCAAACTGCGCGGCCCCAGCTTTATCGACCGCCTGCTGCCGCCGGTGGTGATCGCCCCGGTGATCATTTCCATCGGTCTGGCGCTCTCGCCGGTGGCGGTGAACATGGCCATGGGCAAGGCCGGTGACGGCAGCATCGAGCTGGTGCCTTACAGCACGGCGATGATGATTTCGATGCCCGCGCTGATCACCACCCTGCTGGTGGCCGTGCTGGGCCGCGGCATCTTCCGCTTGGTACCGATCCTCGCCGGCATCGCGGTCGGCTGCGCCATCGCTGCAGTGCTCGGGGTGATCGACACCAGCGCCGTTGAACAAGCCGCCTGGCTCGCCGTACCCGCCTTCGTCACCCCGGAACTGCACTGGGGCGCCATTCTGTACATGGTGCCGGTAGCGCTGGCGCCAGCCATCGAGCACATCGGCGGCGTGGTGGCGATCGGTAACGTCACCGGCAAGAACTTCGTCAAGAAGCCGGGCCTGCATCGCACCCTGCTCGGCGACGGCCTGGCCACTTCGGCAGCCGGCCTGTTCGGTGGCCCACCCAACACCACCTACGCCGAAGTCACCGGTGCGGTGATGCTGACCAAGAGCTACAACCCGAAGATCATGACCTGGGCTGCGGTATTCGCCATCGCCCTGGCCTTCATCGGCAAGTTCGGCGTGGCCCTGCAGAGTATTCCGGTACCGGTAATGGGCGGCATTCTGTGCCTGCTGTTCGGCTCCATCGCCGTAGTCGGCCTCAACACCCTGATTCGCCACCAGGTCGACCTTTCCGAAGCCCGCAACCTGATCATCGTTTCGGTGACCCTGGTATTCGGCATCGGCGGCATGGTCATCGGCGGCAAGGAATTCGCCCTGTCGGGGATTTCCCTGTGCGCCATCAGCGCGCTGCTGCTCAACCTGGTGCTGCCAGGTGGCGCCGGCTGGAAGAAGCGGGACGCGGAAGAAGCCTGATTCCGCAGCCCAACAAAAAGCCCGCGATGATCGCGGGCTTTTTGTTGTTACCGGCTTACCAGCCGACGCCGAACCCCAGGGTGTAGCGGGTTTCGTTCAGATCGCCCTCGGCACCACTGACGATATCTTTCTCGGCCTTCATGTTCAGCGACGCCCAGTCGGTCACCTTGTAACGCAGGCCGACTTCCGCATCGAGGCTGTAGTCCGCCGCGCCACTGAGCGGACGACCGATCTCACCGACAGTGAACAGCTCGACGGTCTTGCCGATCAGATAGCGGTTGTAGTCCCACTTCACGCTCATCGCGTAGAAACGGTCCTGCTCACCGTTGCTGTAGCGGTAATCGCTGCGGTTGGCCAGGGTGGCGATGGAGAACGCGCCCAGCTCGTCATCCCAGAACTGGTAACCGGGACCGGTACCGAGGGTGCGCTGACGCTCCACTTCCTCGATGCGGTCGCGCTTGTACTCGAAGCGCCCCTGCCAGAACCACTTTTCCGTGAGGAAGCGGTCGAGCGCATATTCGGCGCTCCAGTTGTCGGTGCTGACGACGTCGTTCTTCAGCTCGCGGTTGTAGTCGGCAATCGCGTTGTGCCGCCAACGTCCATGACGGGCCTGAGTCTTGATATCGACGTCGTAGTCGTCGGAGTCACGCTCGCCGCGCTTGTAGTCGAGACCGAGGTCGACGTTGCCCTTCCAGGTGAAATCCTCCACCAGCGGTTTGGGCTTCATGATCTGCTCGATCTGCGTCAGCTCGATGGTCTTCGGCGCTTCGCCATTGGCCAGGGTCACCTTACCAGGCTCGGCAGCCAGCAGCGACTTGGCGCGCTCACCATCCACCGGCCCTAGCTTGACCAGCAGCTCGTGATCACTTTCCAGGGTGGCGATTTTCTTCCAGTCCAGCGGAATGGAGCCGCCATAGTCGGTTTCCAGCAGCAGCTTGCTGCCGTCGAAGAAGCGGATGGTGCCGGAGAGACGGTCTCCGTTCTTCAGCCAGACGGTATCGGCGAAGGCGGCGGAACTGCACAGAGCAATGCTCAGACCTAGCAGGGACAGCGATGTAGAGCGCGACATAAGTTGGGCGATGGCGTTGGTGGACGAAAGCCGGGCATTATCCGCAACCCCGGCGCCAGAGCAACAGCTGACCGACCAGGATACGCAGAGTTCAGCTTTTTCCGTCGGGCGGCGTTCCGTCGGGCGGCGATCCAACGGCAGGCATCACCAACCGACGCCAACACCGATCAGGTAATGCCGATCCGACACGGTCTGGCCCTGCGCGCGCAGTTGATCCAGTTCATAGAGCAGCGACAGGCGTGCCCATTGGTTGAGTCGATAGCGCAAGCCGAACTCACTATCGAGCACGTAGTCGATTTCTTCGATATGTGGAATCTGCAGTTGGGCGTTGGCATAGAACTCCAGGCGAGTGCCCCACAGCAGGCGCTTGTAATCCAGTTCCAGTGACGTGGTGTTGAATGCCAGGTCGGCCACATCCGACTCCAGACGCACGCGATTGAACTGGCCGATCAGGTCGAAACGCCCCAGCTCGTCATCCCAGAAACGATAACCCGGGCCAGTGCCGACGATGCGCTGACGGTCGATGGTTTCGAACTCATCCTCGGCCTGCTCTACACCCACCCGCCAGAACCAATGCTCGGTGAGAAAGCGGTCAAGGTCGTACTCCAGCTCCCAGTTGTCCTCGACCTTCCTGTCGTTCTTGGTTTCACGCTCCAACTCGCCACTGAGCACATGGCGCCAGCGCCCGTGCTCTACACGGGTATTGCCCTTGAGCTTCCATTCGTCGACGTCGTTCTGGTTGCGCTTCATGTCCAGCTTGGCGTCGAGGTTGCCCTCCCAGAGACGATCCTCCAGCAGTGGCCGCGGCGGCACCAGGCGCTTGATCTGCGCCAGCGGCAGGGTGTACTCGCGCTCACCCTCCACCCGCACCATGCCGCTACCGGCGGCCGCCAACCTTTCGCTACGTTCGTTGTCGAAACCGCTGCGGCGCACCAGCAGGGGTTTGTCCGAGCTGAGGGTATCGATATCCTTCCAGTCGATAAGCACCTGGCCGGCGTATTTGGTCTTGAGCGCCAACTTGCCGCCATCGAGCAGAATGATTTCACCGCTGAGGCGATCACCGTTGTCCAGCCAGACGGTATCGGCACAGATCGGGGCTGCCAGGGTAAAAAGGAATAAGGCGATTAGTACGCGCATGATAAGGACGAACCCTATGGGCAAGACGAAACCGCCAGAGTCTGCATGGCCGGCACCATCACCGGCAAGCGTGGAAGCGCGTCGCGAGGCGCTGTATCTGGTATTGGCACAGGTGCCTGAGGGCAAGGTCGTCAGCTATGGCGAACTGGCGCAGTTGGCAGGCCTGGGCCGCGCCGCGCGCTGGGTCGGCCGCACGCTAAGCCAATTGCCGGATGGCACCACACTCCCCTGGCACCGGGTTATTGCCGCAGGCGGGCGTCTCAGCCTGGCCGCCGGCAGCCCTTCCGGTGCCGAACAACGGGCACGTCTGCGCGCGGAGGGCATCAGCATCCTGAACGAACGTGTGGATATACGTCGCCACGGCTGGCGCCCGATGGAGCACAGCAGTTAGAGTGCGCCCTACCAAGACTCCCCCCTGCCCAGATTCGAGCCTGATGCCACGCAAATCCTGGCGAGAAGCCCTCGCGACCTACGCCAACCCCGCCACACTGGCTCTTCTGCTTCTGGGTTTCGCCGCCGGCCTGCCCTACATGCTGGTGTTCTCGACCCTTTCGGTATGGCTGCGCGAAGCCGGAGTAGCGCGCGAAACCATCGGTTTCGCCAGCCTGATCGGTCTGGCCTACGCCTTCAAATGGGTGTGGGCGCCAATGCTCGACCAGTGGCGCCTGCCGCTACTGGGCAAACTTGGCCGACGCCGCTCCTGGCTGGTGCTGTCACAGGCACTGGTTGCCATCGGTCTGATCGGCATGGCCTATTACGATCCGCAGACGCACCTGTCCTCGCTGATCGCACTCGCCGTGCTGGTGGCCTTCGCCTCGGCCACTCAGGACATCGCCATCGATGCCTATCGCCTGGAAATTCTCGGCGACGAGCATCAGGCTGCACTGGCTGCCGCCTACATGACCGGCTACCGGGTTGCCGCGCTGCTGGCTACCGCCGGTGCGCTGTATTTCGCCGAAGGCTTCGGCTCGACCGCCAAGGACTACCAATTCAGCGCCTGGACCGGCACCTACATGGTCTTCGCCCTGCTGATGCTGCCTGGCTTGCTCACCTCCATCTGGATGCGCGAACCGCCAGCACCTCCGCACATCAATGTCGCGCCACCCAAGCATGGTTTCTTCCACCAACTGCTGGCGATCAGCGCGGTGATCGTGCTGATCATCGCCGTGCCGACCATGTTCATCCAGTTCTATCAGAGCGATCTGATGCTCATGCTGCTCGGCGACGTCAGCATGCACGAGTTGCTCTACAACGACCGCGCCTTCCTGCGCGCCCTGCTCTACAGCACCCTGGCCTGCGTCTGCGCATCCGGGCTGTTCTGGGGCGGGCTGGCACCGGTACTGAAAACGGCTGCGGCAAGGTATGGGTTCTTCCACCAGCTGCTTTCCGTACTGCTGCTGATCATTCTGCTGATCGCCATCCCGGCCATGGTCACCCAGTTCTACGAAAGTGACCTGATGCTAGTGTTCCAGGGCCAGATAAGCCTGCAGGAGTTGCTCTACTACGACCGTGCCTTCCTGCGTGCGCTGCTCTATACCCTGCTCACCAGCCTGTCGATCTCCAGCCTGTTCTGGGGCGGCATGGCCCCGGTGCTCACGCCGATCAACGACTTCATCGTGCGCTATCGCTGGCAGGCGTTGCTGCTACTTAGCCTGATCGCCACCTATCGCCTGTCCGATACCGTGATGGGCGTGATGGCCAACGTCTTCTACATCGACCAGGGTTTCACCAAGGAGCAGATTGCCAGCGTCAGCAAGGTTTTCGGCCTGGTGATGACCTTGCTCGGCGCCGGCGTCGGCGGCCTGTTGATCGTGCGCTTCGGCATCATGCCGATTCTGCTGATAGGTGCTGCCGCATCGGCGGCCACCAACTTGATGTTCATGCTGTTGGTGGGCATGGGTCCGCACCTGAACATGCTGATCGTCACCATCAGCTGCGACAATTTCAGCGCAGGCCTGGCTACCTCGGCGTTCGTGGCCTATCTGTCGAGTCTGACCAACCTGAAGTTCTCCGCCACCCAGTACGCCCTGCTCAGCTCCATCATGCTGTTGCTGCCGCGCCTGATCGGCGGCTATTCCGGCGTGATGGTGGAAAGCCTCGGCTACGCCCACTTCTTCCTGGCCACAGCGCTGATGGGTATACCGACACTGCTGCTGATCATCGTCCAGTGGCGTCGTGACAAGCGCCAGCCACTGCCGGATGCGACGCCACCTGCGCTCGACAAGGCCTGATTGGCAGACAGAAAAAAGCCCCGGATCGACCGGGGCTTTTTCATTTCAGCGCGCCTCACTCGGCCTTGGCCAAATGCACCACCCGCTGCGGGAACGGAATACCGATGCCGGCCTCGGTCAAACGTTCCTTGGCCTGCTCGGTAAAGGAGAAGGTCACCGGCCAGAAGTCGCCGGTAGCCACCCACACACGCAGCGACAGGTTCACCGCACTGTCACCCAGCCCGGTCACGAACACCACCGGCGCAGGATCGACATGTACACGCGGGTCCTGGGCGATTTCCAGCAGCACCTCGCGCGCTTTTTTGATGTCGCTGGAGTAATCGATACCGATATTGATGTCGGCACGCCGACGCGGCTCACGCGAGTAGTTGGTGATGTGGCCGTTGGACAGGCTGCCGTTAGGCACGATGACGACCTTGTTATCGCCGGTCTTCAGCGTGGTATGGAAGATCTGAATGCTGTCGACGCTACCGGAGACACCCTGTGCCTCGATCCAATCACCAGCCCGAAACGGACGGAACAGCATGATCAGCACGCCACCGGCGAAGTTGGCCAGGCTGCCCTGCAACGCCAGGCCGATGGCCAGACCCGCGGCACCGATCATGGCGATGAACGAAGTGGTCTCCACACCGATCATCGAAGCCACGCTGATCAGCAGCAGAATACGCAGCACGATGCTGACCAGGCTGCCAATGAAGCTGCTCAACGCGCGGTCCACCTTACGCGCTGCGAGCATGCTCTCGATGCTCGACGTCAGCCGGCTGATCAGCCACCAGCCGATCAGCAGAGTGATCACTGCCAGGGTCAGCTTGCCGCTGTACTCCAACACCACCGGCAGCCAGGCCTCGGACATTTTCACCAGTTCCTCGACGTTCATCTCCATAGGGTGCTCCTGTTTTCCCGTACATGAAACGAAACCGCCATGGCAAGCCATGGCGGTCAGAATGCTATCAACCTAGCCTGCGACGACTCAGCATCACAAAGGTTCAATCGCGGAAGTTGTTGTACTGCAGCGGCATGCCGAACTCGTGCCCCCGCAGCAGGGCGATGGCTTCCTGCAGGTCATCACGCTTCTTGCCGGTAACGCGCACCTGCTCACCCTGGATGGCGGCCTGCACCTTGAGCTTGGCGTCCTTGATGTGAGCGACGATCTTCTTCGCCAGCTCCTTGTCGATGCCTTCGCGGAAGGTGACTTCCTGCTTCATCACCTTGCCCGAGGCATAGGGTTCCTTGGTTTCCAGGCATTGGCAGTCGATCTTGCGTTTGACCAGGCTGCTGCGCACGATGTCGAGCATCTGCTCGAGCATGAACTCGGCCTCAGCGGTCAAGGTCAGCGCCTTGTCCTTGCTCTCGATGCTGCATTTGCCACGCAGGTCGAACCGACGGTCGAGCTCCTTGATGGCATTGTCGACCGCATTGGTCAGTTCGTGTTTGTCCAGTTCAGACACGATGTCGAACGAAGGCATGAGTGGGCTCCTGATGGACGGCGCGATCCTCTTCACGGAGTGAACGCGCCTGACTTGACGATAACTATGGCGAGCCCATTATATCCAGACTGATACGCGCCGTTTGGCGTCCTTCCTCTCTGTCTGCGAGCCAGCCACATGCCCAACCCCCATCTCAGCATCCTGGTGGTGGATGACGCCAAGTTCTCCAGCGCCATGATCGGCCGTGCACTGAGCCAGGCCGGCTATCAGGATGTGCGCTTCGCCAGCAGCGCCAGCGAAGCCCTGCAGTTGCTCGAGCAGCGCCCTGCCAGCGTGCTGCTAGCCGACTGGCTGATGCCCGAGATCGACGGCCTGGAGCTGACCGCCAGGGTGCGTCAACTGGACGAAACCGCCGATCACTACACCTACATCATCCTGCTGACCGGCAAGGAAGGCGAAAACGTTTTGAGCGAAGCCTTCGACCGCGGCGTCGATGACTTCATCAGTAAGGCGGCGATGAACGAGCAGCTGGTGCCCCGTGTGTACGCCGCTGATCGCCTGTGCAACACCTTGCAGCGCCTGCTACACGAAAACCGCATGCTCACGCATAACATCGCCAGCCTGGAGCGGCGTAACCTGGTCGATCCGCTCACCGGTCTGGGCAACCCGCGCTATCTGCAGCAGAAGCTCACCGACAGCCTGCGTCAGATCGAATCGCGCGGCGGTGCCGTGTGCTACCTGCTGATCGGCTTGCAGGACGCCAGTCAGTTGCGCAGCCAATACGGCGACCGTTTCTTCAACGAGCTGCTACATGGCGTCGCACGACGCCTGCAACAGCTCGTCAGACCACTGGACGTGCTGACCCGCCTGGATGACAACCACTTCGGCCTGATCACTCTGCTCGAAGACCTGCACGAGTGCTCGCCTAGCAGCTTCAAGCGCCTGCACGAAGGGCTCAACTTCAAGGCCTTCAAGACCAGCGAAGGGTTCATTACGCTGAAAGCCGGCATCAGCCTGGTCGGCCTGGACGCCAAGGCGCTGCCCACCACCCCGGAACAACTGATTCAGCATGCGCAAAATCTGCTGCCAGAGTCTTATGTCAGCGGCCGGGTCGCAGCCATGCGCCTGCCTCTGCCGTGACCTGGCACATCCTCGGCGCCGGTAGCCTCGGCAGCCTTTGGGCCACACGTCTGGCCCGTGCCGGCCTGCCGGTCAGGCTGATTCTGCGCAACCGGCAACGCCTCGCGGCCTACCAGCAGGCTGGCGGCCTGACTCTGATCGAAGCAGGCCAGGCCCAGCAGTACGCCATTGCCGCGGAGTTGCCACAGGCCGACGCCCCCATCCATCGCCTGCTGCTGGCTTGCAAGGCCTATGACGCGCAAAGCGCGGTGGCGACCATCGCCGAGCGTCTGGCCCCGGGCGCCGAACTGCTGCTGTTGCAGAACGGCCTGGGCAGCCAGGATGAAGTCGCCCAACGCCTACCCAGACAGCGCTGCCTGTTCGTCTCCAGCACCGAAGGGGCCTTTCGCCCTGCCGACTTTCAGGTGGTATTCGCCGGCAATGGCTACAACTGGCTGGGCGACCCGAACAATCCCCAGCCGCCAGCCTGGCTGGACGAGCTGCAGCACGCGGGCATCGCTCACCAGTGGAGCCCGGATATCCTCACGCGCCTGTGGCGCAAGCTGGCGCTGAACTGCGCAATCAACCCGCTCACGGTATTGCATGACTGCCGCAATGGAGGCCTGAGCGAACATCCGGCCGAAGTTGCCACCCTGTGCGCCGAGCTCGGCGAACTGCTGCAACGCTGCGGCCAACCGGCGGCGGCGGAGAATCTGCATGAGGAAGTCCAGCGCGTGATCCTCGCCACCGCGGCTAACTACTCGTCCATGCACCAGGACGTAGCGCAGGGACGTCGTACCGAAATCAGCTACCTGCTTGGCTATGCCTGCGCCGCCGCGCAGCGTCATCAGCTGCATGTGCCGCACCTGCAACACCTGCAACAGCGCCTGCTCAGGCATCTCGACGAACGCGGCTTGCCCCTGAGTTAGCGGCCCTGGCCGTGGCAATGACTGCCCTGGCGCGCTAACCTGCCGTCTTCACCCGCCACAACGATACCCTCATGAGACTGCGTCAGCGCCTCGAAAATCTGCCAGTAGGCCGCAAACTGCTAGCCGCGCTGCTGGTATTGCTCGCCGCAGTGATGCTGGTGGCCAACCTGGCCTTCATCAGCGCAGCCTACTGGATCACCCAGGAGAGCATGGCGCCGCAGGCTCTGCACACCCTCGGTCGGCTCATCGCCAGCCCGACGCTCAGCAAAGAGGCACTGAACTCACCAGCCTCGGCCCAGGCCCTGCTCAAGCGCCTGGATGAATACGCGCCACTGCGTGCCGCGGTGATCTACGACAGCAACGGCGACAGCCTGGCGCAACTGCAGCGCGGCGAAAAATTGCAGCTGCCGCAAGAGCTCAGCCAGCTGCCACATTGGCGCGAAACGGCCTTTCGCACCAACCTGCTGGTCGACCTACCGCACCCTAGCGGTCATCCCGGAGCCCTGCTGCTGGTGGCTTCCAGCGAATTGCCTGGCGCGTTCTATACCGGAACGCTGACAGCCAGCCTGGTGATTCTGGCGTTCAGCGTGTTGCTGTGGATGCTGGTAGCCAGGCAGATCAAACGCCTGGTGACCAAGCCCATTCGCCGCCTGGAGGAGCTCTCACGCCAGGTCACCCGCGAAGAGAACTATGCGCTGCGCGCCAATCGCGGCAACCAGGATGAAATCGGCAGCCTGGCCGATGCGTTCAATACCATGCTGATGCGCATGGAAGCTCGCGAACAGCAGCTCAAACGTGCTCGCGACGACGCCCAGCAGGCCTTCGATCAGGCACAGAGCCTGGCCGAGGAAACCCGTCACTCCAACCGCAAGCTGGAGCTGGAAGTGCAGGTGCGCAGCAAGATCGAGAAGAAGCTCACCGGTTTTCAGAACTACCTCAACAGCATCATCGACTCCATGCCCTCGGCGCTGATCGCCCTCGACGAACAGCTCTACGTGACGCAGTGGAATCAGGAAGCCAGCGCCCTGTCAGGTACGCGCCTGGAAGAAGCGCTGAACCAGCCGGTGTTTCTCGCCTTCCCGCCGCTGAAACCCTTTCTCGCGCAGCTCAAGCGCACCGCCGAGCAACATCGCGTGGAGAAGATCGAGCGCGTAACCTGGCACAAGGACGAAGAGCCTCACCACTACGCCCTGACCTTTTACCCGCTGATGGGCGGCGCCGGCCGAGGCGTGGTGATCCGCATCGACGACATCACCCAGCGCCTGGCCCTGGAGGAAATGATGGTGCAGTCGGAGAAGATGCTCTCGGTCGGCGGCCTGGCGGCTGGGATGGCACATGAAATCAACAATCCGCTTGGCGCCATCCTGCATAACGTGCAGAACATTCGTCGACGCCTGTCGCCGGGCCTGGAGAAGAACGTAGAACAGGCCGAACAGGCCGGCGTCAGCTTGCCTGCGATTGAGCATTACATGGAGGCGCGCGAGGTTCCACGCCTGCTCGACGGCATCCAGCAGGCCGGCCAGCGCGCGGCCAAGATCGTCAGCCACATGCTCAGTTTCAGCCGCCGTAGCGACCGCCAGCTTTCACCTTGCGATCTGCCGGCACTGATCGATCAGGCCCTGGAGATCGCCGGCAATGACTTCGATCTGACCGACAGCTTCGACTTCAAGACCCTGGAGATCGTGCGTCAGTTCGACCCGTTGCTAGGCCCGGTGGCAGGCACCGCCAACGAGCTCGAGCAGGTACTGTTGAACCTGCTGAAGAACGCTGCCCAGGCAATTCACCAGCGCGATGAGGGTGTAGAATCCGGCCGCATCACCCTGCGCACGAGGCAGGTCGGCAGCTGGGCAGAAGTACAGGTGGAAGACAACGGCACCGGCATGAGCGAGGCGGTACGCAAGCGCATCTTCGAGCCTTTCTTCACCACCAAGGAGGTCGGTCAGGGCACCGGGCTCGGTCTGGCTGTCTCCTACTTCATCATCACCAACAATCACAAAGGGCAGATGGAGGTGCACTCCACGCCAGGCCAGGGCACCTGTTTCACCCTGCGCCTGCCGCTCGCCTCGCTGCCCGCCCAAACAGGACTCTGAGCCATGGGCTTTCGCCTCTCGAAGATCTATACCCGCACCGGCGACAAGGGTGAAACCGGTCTCGCCAACGGCCGCCGGGTCGGCAAGGACCACCCACGTATCGAGGCCATCGGCGAGCTGGACACACTCAGCAGTCAGCTCGGCCTGCTACTCGCCGAACTCGACGAGGCAGCCACGACCTGGCCAGGGCTCAAGGAAATCAGCGAAGTGCTGAGCTCCTGCCAGCACCGCCTGTTCGACCTCGGTGGCGAACTGGCGATGCCCGAGTATCAGGCACTGCAACAGGGGGAAGTGCAGCGCCTGGAGGCCGCCATCGACAGCTGGAACGAAGAGGTCGGGCCTCTTGAGAACTTCATCCTGCCTGGCGGCTCGAGGCTGATCGCCCAGGCCCACGTGTGCCGCAGCCTCGCACGCAGCAGTGAGCGCCGCTGCCAACACCTCAATGCCGTCGAGCCGCTACGCGCCGAGGGCCTGGCCTACGTCAATCGCCTCTCCGACCTGCTGTTCGTCGCCGCCCGCCTGATCGCCAAGCGCCAGGGCATTGCCGAAGTTCTGTGGAAAGCTGCAGACAAGCCGTAAATCGCGACCTCACATGTAGACGGAGGGTAGGAGCGAGGGGGACTCCTAGTTCTCTAATCACGAAGCTTCTTAGACTCGCCGATGTTCGCGAGCAGAGCTCGCTCCTACAGAAATACGGCGTCCCACAACGGATAATCGGCGAGTTGCTTTACCAAACCGGCCCGCAAAGGGTTGGCGACGATATACCGAGCGAAATCACGTACGTCATCCTCTCGGCGTAAAGCCCGGTCGTGGTAGCCGGATTGCCAGACCCTACCGCTCCGCTGCAAGCGTTGGTTGATTGCCTTGGCACTACGCGACTTTACCTGCCGCAATAACCTCTCCAAGTCGCACTGTCCTAGTTGAAACAACCAGTGAAAGTGATCCGGCATAACAACCCAACACAACGAGGTGACGAGGCCTTGCGCCTCAGCGAGGCGTAATTCGTCGATCAGAAGCCGCCCCACGAAAAAGTCGTGAAACAAAGCTTTTCGACAGTGGGTAACGGCTGTAATCGCATAGATGCGGCCAGGCTCAGAAAAGCGACCGTTTCGCAGATGAGACGTATGGTAATGGGGCATTCCTTGCCTCCTGTTTGCATGCTACCTCAGGTATAGACCGTAGGAGCGAGCTCTGCTCGCGAAGCTTCTTAACCCTCTCCAATGTTCGCGAGCAGAGCTCGCTCCTACACCCCATTGGCCGGCCAGAACGCGCGAATGCCCGCCACACCCTGGGCGCCAATCTGCCAGGCGCGCTCGATATCGGCCGGGCCAACGCCGCCCAGCAGATAAGCCGGCAGGTTGAAATGGGTCAGCATCTCGCTTGCTGCCTCCCAACCCAGCGGTAGTGCTTCGGGATGCGTTGCGGTCGCCTGCAGCGGCGACAGGGTGACGAAATCCACACCCATCTGCGCTGCCAACGCCAGCTCCTCGGCACTGTGGCAGGACGCTGCCAGCCAGCGATGCTCCGGGAAAGGCCGGCCGCCAGCGGCATGCTTGCGCAGCTGCTCGGCGGTCAGGTGCCAGCCTGCCGCCGGAAAGTCGCCCAGCCATTCCAGCGGTCCCTTGAGCATCAGTTGCGCCTTGCCGGCGCACAGGCCCTGCACGTCGACTGCCAGGTCGCGATACTGCGGGTCGAACATGTTCGGCGCACGCAGCTGAATCAACCGGACACCTTGCGCCAGGGCACTGCGGATGCCGGCGAGCAGCTCGCTCGGTTCCAGGCCGTCAGGGGTAATCAGGTAACGATCCGGCAGGCGCGCGGCGGCGACGATGGGCTTGTTGGCAGCGGGAAACTCGTACTCCAGCAGTTGCCGCTCGCTGACCCAGGCCAGCGGCTGGCCTTCTGCGCCATGCGGCTCACCGCTGAAGGTCGAGACTTCCCAGACGTCCAGCAACACCTGCTTGTCCGGGTAATCGTGGCGAATCTGAATCAGCGCACGCGCCGCTTGCGGACGGATGCCAAGCTCTTCCTGCAACTCACGGTCGAGGGCGACGTGCACTGCCTCGCCCTCTTCCACCTTGCCGCCGGGAAACTCCCACAGACCACCCTGGTGCTTATCCTGCGGGCGCTTGGCAATCAGGATGCGTCCATCGACACCCCGAATCACCGCTGCGGCGACATGAACACGCTTCACTCCTTCACCTCCTGCAATGCTGCCTGATACCAGCGTTGGAACGCCGGCCAACGATAGATGGATTCGACATAGGCCGCTGCCGCTGTCGGTAGCGCCACACGATAGCTGCGCAGTCGCGCGGCGACCGGCGCGAAGAAGGCATCGGCAATGCTGACCTGGCCAAACAGGTAGTTGCCGGTACTGGCGTAACGCTCACGGCAGCCGGCCCAGATAGCGCAGATGCGATCGATATCGGCCTGTACCTCGTCAGGCAGTTCGGCCAGCGCCTTGTCCCGTGCCAGATCCATGGGCATATGACTGCGTAGCGCAGTGAAGTCGCTGTGCATCTCTGCACAGATACTGCGTGCCAGCGCGCGAGCCTGACAGTCCTGCGGCCACAGCTGCGCCTCTGGATAGCACTCGGCCAGGTACTCGGCAATCGCCAGGGAGTCCCACACCGCCCCCTGTTCGGTCAGCAGAACCGGCACCTTGCCGGTGGGCGAATAGCGCAACAGTTGTGCGCGGCTGTCAGGCTGAAACAAACGTACCCGCAGCTCTTCGCAGTCGGCACCGGCCAGATCGACCGCGAGCGCCCCACGTAGAGACCAGGAGGAATAGTTCTTGTCGCCAATCACCAGTTGCAGTGCCATCTTGCGTGTCCTCGCCTACGTTCCTGGAAATACCCCGAAGTCGCTCGACGTTAAAAGGCCGACCACCGAATAGCAAATTCCCGCGCGTCATGGGGTCATGAGGCGCGGGAATAGTGTACGGCCGGGACTGATCAGGTGCGGTATTCGGCGTTGATCTTGACGTACTCGTGGGACAGGTCGGTGGTCCAGATGGTCTCGCTGCAGCTGCCGCGACCCAGCTCGATGCGGATGGTGATTTCCTCACGCGCCATCACTGCTGCGCCCTGCTCTTCGGTGTAGGTGGTCGAACGGCAACCCTTGCTGGCGATGCAGACTTCGCCAAGGAACACGTCGATCTTGCTCACATCCAGTTGCGGTACACCGGCATAGCCGACAGCCGCGAGGATACGCCCCCAGTTGGGATCGGAGGCGAACAGCGCGGTCTTGATCAGCGGCGAGTGAGCGACGGCATAAGCCACGTCCAGGCACTCCTGATGAGTACCGCCGCCGTTGACCTGCACGGTAACGAACTTGGTCGCGCCCTCACCGTCACGGACGATGGCCTGCGCCACTTCCATGAACACTTCGAACACAGCCTGCTTGAGCTTGGCGAACAGCTCACCGGAGGCGTCGCTGATCTCAGGCAGTGCGGCCTGGCCGGTGGCGATCAGCATGCAGCAGTCGTTGGTGGAGGTGTCACCGTCGATGGTGATGCGGTTGAACGACTTATTCGCCGCATCGCGCACCAGATCCTGCAGCACGCCCTGTGCGACCTTGGCGTCGGTGGCGATGTAGCCAAGCATGGTGGCCATGTTCGGGCGGATCATGCCAGCGCCCTTGGAGATGCCGGTCACGGTGATGGTCACGCCATCATGCTGGAACTGACGGCTGGCGCCCTTGGGCAGGGTGTCGGTGGTCATGATGCCGGTGGCGGCAGCTTCCCAGTTGTCAGCCTTGAGGTCATTCAGCGCGGCCTGCAACGCGGACTCGATCTTCTCGACCGGCAGCGGCTCGCCGATCACACCGGTGGAGAATGGCAACACGGCACTTTCGGTAACACCGGTCAGTTCAGCCAGGCGCGCACAGGAGCGACGCGCACGGGCCAGGCCATCGGCGCCGGTACCAGCGTTGGCATTGCCGGTATTGGTCAGCAGGTAACGCACTTCGCCGCCCAGACGCTCGCGCGTGATCAGCACAGGGGCCGCGCAGAAGGCGTTGGTGGTGGTCACCCCGGCGATACGCGAGCCTTCGGCACAGCGCATCACCACCACATCCTTGCGCCCAGGACGCTTGATGCCGGCCGAGGCGATGCCCAGCTCGAAACCAGGAACCGGGTGCAGGGTAGACAGCGGGCCAAGACCAACAGCCATGAGATGCGCTCCTTCAGATATACGGTGATCGCTTCGGCGACCGAATGAGATGGTAAAACGCCGCGAGCGGCTGGGCCGTTCGCGGCGTTGTCAGGGCGCTGGCAGCATAGCCGAAGCGCCCGCTACTGCAAGCGATCCGATCAGCCGATCTGACCGTGGCAGTGCTTGTACTTCTTACCCGAACCGCAAGGGCACGGCTCGTTACGGCCAACCTTCTGCTCGGCACGTACCGGCGCGGCGGCCATGGCAACGTCGCCTTCTGCGCCATCGTTCTCTTCAGCCGCCAGTGCCGAGGCGTCTGCGTGCTGGAACTGCATGCGCTCGGCCATGGCTTCTGCCTCGCGGCGCAGCCGGGCTTCTTCTTCGGCCGGATCTTCGCGACGCACCTGAACGTGGCTGAGCACGCGGATGGCATCGCGCTTGATCGACTCCAGCAGCTCCTGGAACAGGGCGAAGGACTCGCGCTTGTATTCCTGCTTGGGGTTCTTCTGCGCGTAGCCACGCAGGTGAATCCCGTGACGCAGGTGATCCATGGTCGACAGGTGGTCTTTCCACAGATCGTCCAGTACGCGCAGCAGAATCTGTTTCTCGAAGGTACGCAAAGCCTCGGCGCTGGCCTGGGTTTCCTTCTCGTTGTATGCGCTCAGCAGCTCGGCAAGGATGCGCTCACGAAGGGTTTCTTCATACAGTTTGTCGTCTTCATCCAGCCACTGCTGGATCGGCAGCTTGATGCCAAAATCGCTCTGCAGGGTGGACTCCAGACCGGCGACGTCCCACTGCTCCGGCATCGACTGCGGCGGAATATGGTTGTTGACTGCGGTGGTCAGCACTTCCTCGCGGAACTCGGCGATGGTGTCGCCAACGCTCTCGGCAGCCAGCAGGCTGTTGCGCATGTGGTAGATCACCTTGCGCTGCTCGTTGGCCACGTCGTCGAATTCGAGCAGTTGCTTACGCATGTCGAAGTTACGCCCCTCGACCTTGCGCTGGGCCTTCTCGATGGCGTTGGTGACCATGCGGTGCTCGATGGCCTCGCCGGACTGCATGCCGAGGGCCTTCATGAAATTCTTCACCCGATCCGAGGCGAAGATACGCATCAGGTTGTCTTCCAGCGACAGGTAGAAGCGGCTGGAGCCCGGGTCACCCTGACGACCGGCACGACCACGCAACTGGTTGTCGATACGACGCGATTCGTGGCGCTCGGAGGCGATCACGTGCAGGCCGCCGGCTTCGATCACCTGCTGGTGACGCTTCTGCCACTCGCTCTTGATCTGCGCGATTTGCTCGTCGGTGGGGTTCTCCAGCGCCGCCACTTCCACTTCCCAGTTACCGCCGAGAAGAATGTCGGTACCACGACCCGCCATGTTGGTGGCAATGGTCAGCGCGCCCGGACGACCGGCCTGGGCGATGATCTCGGCTTCCTTGTCGTGGAACTTGGCGTTGAGGACCTTGTGCTCGATGCCTGCCTGATTCAGCAACTGACTGACGTACTCGGAGGTCTCGATGGTGGCGGTACCCACCAGGATCGGCCGGCCTTGGGCCTGGCAATCCTTGATATCAGCAATGATCGCCTGGTACTTCTCTTCCTGGGTCAGATAAACCAGGTCGTTGAAGTCCTTGCGCGCAATCGGCTTGTTGGTCGGGATCACCATCACGTCCAGACCGTAGATCTGACGGAACTCGAAGGCCTCGGTATCGGCGGTACCGGTCATGCCGGACAGCTTGTTGTAAAGGCGGAAGTAGTTCTGGAAGGTGGTCGAGGCCAGAGTCTGGCTCTCGGCCTGGATGTTCACCCCTTCCTTCGCCTCGATGGCCTGGTGCAGGCCCTCGGAGAGGCGACGACCGGCCATGGTACGACCGGTGTGCTCGTCGATCAGGATCACCTGACCGTTCTGCACGATGTACTCGACGTTGCGGTTGAACAGCTTGTGCGCACGCAGGCCGGCGTAAACATGGGTCAGCAAGCCAAGGTTGTGCGCGGAATAGAGGCTCTCGCCTTCAGCCAGCAGGCCAGCTGCGGTAAGCATCTCTTCGACATACTGGTGGCCAGCTTCGTTGAGCTCGACCTGGCGGGTTTTCTCGTCGACCTTGTAGTGACCTTCCTGAGTCACCACGCCTTCCTCTTCCTCGATGTGCTGCTTGAGGCGCGGGATCAGCTTGTTGATCTCGATGTACAGCTTGGAGCTGTCTTCAGCCTGACCAGAGATGATCAGCGGGGTACGGGCTTCGTCGATGAGGATGGAGTCGACTTCGTCGATCACGGCGAAATTCAGCTCGCGCTGGAATTTGTCTTCCAGGCTGAAGGCCATGTTGTCACGCAAGTAGTCGAAACCGAATTCGTTGTTGGTGCCATAGGTGATGTCGGCGGCGTAAGCAGCGCGCTTCTCTTCCGGCGGCTGGAAGGGGGTAACGATGCCCACCGACAAGCCCAGGAATTCATACAGCGGACGCATCCAGTTGGCGTCGCGGCGGGCCAGGTATTCGTTGACCGTGACCACGTGCACGCCCTTGCCGGACAGCGCGTTGAGGTAGACCGCCAGGGTTCCTACCAGGGTCTTGCCCTCACCGGTACGCATCTCGGCAATCTTGCCTTCATGCAGGGCCATGCCGCCGATCAGCTGCACATCGAAGTGGCGCATGCCCATCACTCGCTTACCGGCCTCACGGGCCACAGCGAAGGCTTCGGGAAGCAGCTTGTCGAGGGTTTCGCCCTGAGCCAGTCGGCCCTTGAACTCTTCGGTCTTGCTACGCAGTTGCTCGTCCGACAGGGCGATCATCTGCTCTTCGAGGACGTTGACGGACTGCACCGCCTTGACCAAGCGTTTGACTTCACGCTCATTCTTGCTTCCGAAAAGTTTTTTAAACAGAGGCGCAAACATATCGACAGGATCTTCCGGCGAATGGATGGAGGTCGGCGCAAATCGCGACCTGGCAGCCAGCATGGCTGCGGGCGAAGGGGGCATTCTACCCGGAAAACTCAGGGAGGAAAGTGACGTTGTCAGCCCGTTGCTGCCGCATAATGGCGCAGGCCACGCATCCCCGGTCAGCCAGGGGCGCGGCGTGAAACTTTATATGGGGATGAATGCTGGCAATTCAAGGTCAGCCTGTTGCCCCGACTCACTCGACGCCGTTGGCGCGCGCGATATAAAGGGCAGGATTGACCTGCCGGCCATCCTTGCTGACTTCGAAATGCACGTGATAACCGGTGGAGCGACCACTGCGACCGACCTTGGCGATGGTCTCGCCGCGCTGCACCAGATCACCGATCTGCACAGTGTTGCTCTGGTTGTGGGCATAGAGGGTGACGTAGCCATCGGCGTGACTGATCTCAACCACGTTGCCATAACCGTTCTTCTTGCCGGAGAAGGTGACGATACCCGCCGCCACCGACACCACATCGCTCCCCGGCTTGGAGGCGAAGTCGACACCCTTGTGGACACTCACGCGACCGGTCAGCGGGTGCACGCGACGCCCGAAAGGCGACGACACATAACCTTGCAAAACCGGGCGACCAGAGAGTGTTTCAGCTTCACTCAGGCGACGCTCGCCAAGCAGCTGCTCCAGCACTTCCAACTGCTGCTCGCGGCTTTCCACTCGCAGCGCCAGACTGTCAAGCGCACTCATGAAAGGTGGCGGTGCATAGGCCGAAGCGCCCAGCGCATCTTCCGCGCCGCCCTGCCCGACACTGAGGGAAAAATCGAACTCGCCTGCGTCCAGCTCCGCCAATTCGGTCAGGCGCTCGCCCAGAGCATCGAGCCGCGTGAGGCGCGCCTGCAGTTCCGCGACATGCACAGCAAAGGCGTCGAGCTGACGTTGTGCGTCCTGGCGTACCACGCCAACCTGTTCACGCTGCAGATCGAGCGCTTCGGCCAGCGAGGTGTCGACCACCGGCTCGGCGGTCAACCACTTGGCGCCCATTGCTGCACCGGCACCCAGGCTCAGGACCAGCAGCAGGACCGCCGACAGCAACAACCAGCGCAGGTCCAGATTGATCGTTCGCGCCGAACCGTGACGGCTATTTAGCAGAATGATATGCATGGCTTCCCCTTTTCGCAGAGCACAGGCCGGCAGCACGCTCTGCTACCATGACGGCTCTGCAACTTAAGGCTTCCTGCCATGACGTTTCGTCCCTTGCCGGCTCAGGCACCCGCTAAGCTGTTACGCGAAGCCAAGCCCCTGAAAGCGCTGTTCGGTCAGGCGCAACGCCTTACTCACCTACAGCGTCTTGTCGATAGCCAGCTACAGCCTGCTGCCCGGGAACACTGTCATGTAGCGTCCTGGCGAGACGGCTGCTTGCTATTGATCGTGACCGATGGCCACTGGGCAACACGCCTGCGTTATCAGCAAAGAAGACTGCAACGACAACTACAGGCACTCGAAGAATTCGCGACCTTAACGAAAATCATGTTCAAGGTGCAACCTCAAGGCGGCCAGAATCGTGGAACCGGTCGCACCCTGCACTTGTCCAATAACGCCGCACAAAGCATCCAGGCGACAGCCGAAGGCATCAGCGATCCCAGGCTACGCGCCGCGCTTGAGCGCCTGGCCAGCCATACGCAGAAAGACGAATGACCCCTAATTCCGTTCGTCGGTAAACGTCTTTTTTGCCGCTTTCGCCAGATGATTGGCGCCATGAATCGTTGCAGCACTCACCTCCGACTCAACCACGCGCCATAAAAAAGGCCACCCGAAGGTGGCCTCAATTGAAGCTGGAAAGAGAGTGTGTTTACACCGCCGCAACCGGGCGCATGTAAGAGATCGGTGCGAGTTTGGCGTCCTCGAAGGTCACCATTTCCCAGGCATCGGTCTGTTCGATCAACGTGCGCAGCAAACGATTGTTGAGCGCGTGACCAGACTTGAAGCCCTTGAACTCGCCGATCAGGCTGTTACCCAGCAGGTACAAGTCACCGATGGCATCGAGAATCTTGTGTTTGACGAATTCGTCCTCGTAACGCAGGCCGTCTTCATTGAGCACACGATGTTCGTCGACCACGATGGCGTTCTCCACACTGCCACCGAGCGCCAGGTTCTGCGAACGCAGGAACTCGATGTCACGCATGAAACCGAAGGTGCGGGCCCGGCTGACTTCCTTGACGAAAGACGTGCTGGAGAAATCCACACTGGCGCTCTGCGTGCGATTGCGGAACACGGGGTGATCGAAGTCGATCTCGAAGCTCACCTTGAAACCGTCGAAAGGTACGAAGGTGGCGCGCTTGTCGCCCTCCTCCACAGTCACCTCACGCAGGATGCGGATGAACTTCTTCGGCGCTTCCTGCTCCTGCAGGCCAGCGGATTGAATCAGGAACACAAAGGGACCAGCACTGCCATCCATGATCGGTACTTCGGACGCGGAGAGCTCGACGTAGGCGTTATCGATGCCCAGGCCTGCCATGGCCGAAAGCAGATGCTCTACCGTATCCACCTTGACATCACCATTGATCAACGTGGTCGACATGGTGGTTTCACCGACATTCCCGGCCAGCGCGCGGATTTCCACCACGGGGTCGAGGTCGGTACGACGAAACACGATACCGGTATCCACCGGAGCCGGCTTCAGGGTCAGGTAAACCTTCTCCCCCGAATGCAGGCCAACGCCGGTGGCACGGATGATGTTTTTCAGGGTGCGTTGTCTGATCATGGCTTGGCCGCTATATCGCTAGTTGCGAATTATTTTCAACAATGGTCGGGAATAATAGCAGAACCGACCTTTGCTGAACACCAATCACCCATATGCTCCTGATAAATTCCATCAATCAGCCTGGCGACGCAGGAAAGCCGGGATATCCAAGTAATCGAGATCATCCTGGGTATTGAGCTTGGCTGCAGTGGCGGCGCCACCGTGGCTCTGGCGCTGCACGGTCGGACGCTCGTAGTCCTTGTAGTTGACCGACTGCTCGCTGCGCGGCTGCGCGGCAGGCTGCTGGGCAACCGGCTGGCTGACGGCGACCTGAACGGTGTTGTCGACCACCTTGACCGGCTTCTCCATGCGCGCGCCGAGGCCGGTAGCGACCACGGTGACGTGCAGTTCGTCGCGCATGTCGGCGTCGATCACGGTGCCGACCTTGACGGTGGCATGCTCGGAAGCGAACTGTTCGATGATGTTACCCACATCGGAGTACTCACCCAGCGACAGGTCCGGACCGGCAGTGATGTTTACCAGAATGCCGCGCGCACCCTGCAGGTTGACGTCTTCCAGCAGCGGGTTGCGGATGGCCGCTTCGGTTGCCTCACGCGCACGGTTCGGACCGCTGGCGCAGCCAGTGCCCATCATCGCCATGCCCATTTCGCTCATCACGGTTTTCACGTCGGCGAAGTCGACGTTGATCATGCCCGGACGCTTGATGATGTCGGAAATACCGCGCACGGCGCCGGCCAGCACATCGTCAGCCTTGGCGAAGGCGGACAGCAGGCTGGCGTCCTTGCCGAGGATGGTCAGCAGTTTTTCGTTGGGGATGGTGATCAGCGAGTCGACGCTCTCGGACAGCGCGCGGATGCCTTCATCGGCGATGACCATGCGCTTCTTGCCTTCGAACGGGAACGGGCGGGTGACCACGGCCACGGTGAGGATGCCCAGTTCCTTGGCCACCTCGGCGATGACCGGTGCAGCGCCGGTGCCAGTACCGCCACCCATACCAGTGGTGATGAACACCATGTCGGTGCCTTGCAGCACTTCAGCGATGCGCTCGCGATCTTCCAGCGCGGCCTGACGACCGACTTCCGGATTGGCGCCAGCGCCCAGGCCTTTGGTCACGCCCGGGCCGAGCTGCAGCACGGTACGTGCGCCGATGTTCTTCAGCGCCTGCGCATCGGTGTTGGCACAGATGAACTCGACGCCCTCGATGTTGCTGACCGCCATGTGATTGACTGCGTTACCGCCGCCACCACCGACACCGATTACTTTGATAACCGCGCTTTGCGGAATGTTATCTACTAGTTCGAACATGATCCCTCTCCTTCCTTTCTAGTTGTAACGCCTACTGCAAATTTAGAAATTGCCTTGCACCCAACGCTTGATGCGTTCGAGTACCGGGGTTTTGTTTTCGTCCTGGTAAGGACTGCCTACCGACATGGAAATGCCGTCGTTCTGCTTCTGCAGCCCGTACAACAGCAAGCCCACACCGGTGGAATAAATCGGGTTGCGCACCACGTCGCCCATGCCCTTGACGCTGTGCGGTACGCCCAGTCGAACCGGCATGTGGAAAATTTCCTCGGCCAGTTCCACCGCGCCTTCCATCTTCGCCGTACCGCCTGTCATGACGATGCCGGCGGGAATCAGGTCTTCGTAGCCGCTGCGGCGCAGCTCGGCCTGCACCAGGGTGAACAGCTCGTCGTAACGCGGCTCGACCACTTCGGCCAGGGACTGACGCGACAGGTCACGCGGCGGACGATCACCGACGCTAGGCACCTTGATGGTTTCGCCAGCACCGGCCAACTTGGCCAGGGCGCAGGCGTAGCGAATCTTGATTTCTTCGGCGTACTGGGTCGGCGTACGCAGGGCCATGGCGATGTCGTTGGTAACCTGGTCACCAGCAATCGGAATCACCGCGGTATGACGAATCGCGCCTTCGGTGAAGATGGCGATATCGGTGGTGCCACCGCCGATATCCACCAAGCACACGCCCAGCTCCTTCTCGTCTTCGGTCAGTACCGAGTACGCGGATGCCAGCTGCTCGAGGATGATGTCGTCGACTTCCAGACCGCAGCGACGCACGCACTTCTCGATGTTCTGCGCGGCGTTCACGGCACAGGTAACCACGTGCACCTTGGCTTCCAGGCGCACACCGGACATGCCCAGCGGCTCGCGCACGCCTTCCTGGTTGTCGATCACGTAATCCTGCGCCAGGGTGTGCAGCACGCGCTGGTCCGCCGGAATGGCGACGGCCTGCGCGGCGTCGAGCACGCGTTCGATATCGGCCGGGCTCACTTCGCGATCACGGATGGCAACGATGCCGTGGCTGTTCAGGCTACGGATGTGATTGCCGGCCACACCGACGAACGCCGAGTGAATACGGCAGCCCGCCATCAGTTGCGCCTCTTCCACGGCGCGCTGAATCGAGGCCACGGTGGACTCGATATTGACCACCACACCCTTCTTCAGCCCGCGCGAGGGATGAGTGCCGATACCGACGATTTCCAGCTGGCCGTCGGCCGTCACCTCGCCCACCAGCGCCACCACCTTGGAGGTGCCGATGTCCAGGCCAACGATCATCTTGCCGCTCTGCGCGCTATTCATTAGTCCTGCCTCTCCTCAATTCACTTTCTGCTCGGCCGCAGCCGGCTCCACCGGCTCACGCCAGGCCACGGCCAGGCCGTTGGCATAACGCAGGTCGATGCGCGCGATGTTCGCGCTCTGTTCTTTCAGTTCCCGCTCATAGATGGCGGCAAACCGACGCATTTTTTCAACCACGTGATCACGTCCCAGCAGGATGTCGATACGCTGCCCGCTGGCGTTCTCGGTGGCCGAAAGGAACCAGCTGCCGCGCTCGCGCAACTGCAGCCCGACCACGGTGAAACCCATCGGCCGCAGCAATTGGCTGAGCATCTGATACTGCTGCATCACCTTCGGCTGCGCCCGCTTCGGGCCGGACAGCTGCGGTAGGTGCTGGTAGTTGTCCAGCTCCTGCGGCGCGAACGCCTGGCCCTGGTTATTGAGCAGCGCTTCGTCACCCCAACGGGCGATCGGCAACTGCTCTTCGAGGCGTACGTCGATCTGATCCGGCCAGACGCGACGCACTTCGGCATGAGCGATCCAGGGCATGCGTTCGAGTTCTTCGCGCATGCCGCGCAGGTCAGCGCTGAAGAAGTTCGCCTCGATGAACGGCGCGATCCGCCGCTGTACCGCCTGCTGGCTGACGTAAGCCAGATCGCCCTGCACGCTGATGCGCGCGATCGGGCGGTCGGCGTAGGGCAGCAGACGCTGTGCACCTTCATAGGCAGCAAAACCGAGGCCGACCAGCGCCAGCGGCCAGAGCAAGCGGCCCACCCAAGAGAAATCCGGCTTGGGCAGACGCAGGCGCATCGGCTCCTTGGTCACCAGACGGCTGGCGCCACGCGGCGCGGGCTTGCCGCGTTGCGGAGCCCTCAGCGAGTCTTGATGGCGCAGAGCGATGCTCATCGCTTAACCCCTCGCCTCGACGCTGTCAGCCAGGATAGCCAGCACCAGTTGCTGGAAATCCAGGCCGGCAGCACGCGCGGCCATTGGCACCAGGCTGTGATCGGTCATGCCCGGTACGGTGTTCACTTCCAGCAGCCAGAACTGGCCGCTGGCATCCTGCATCACATCGGCGCGCGCCCAGCCCTGAGTGCCCACCGCCTCGCAAGCGCGTGCGGTCAGCGCTTTCAGCTCTGCTTCCTTCTCAGGAGACAGGCCGCAGGGAATGCGGTACTGGGTGTCATCGGCCAGGTACTTGGCGTCGTAGTCGTAAAAAGTGTGCGGGGTGCCGAGCCCGATGGGCGGCAGCACTTCGCCACGCAGTACGGCGATGGTGTATTCAGGACCGGCGATCCACTGTTCGACCAGCACCTGGCTGTCGTAGCGTGCGGCGTCCTGCCAGGCAGCGATCAGCGCCTCGACGCTTTCGACCTTGGCCATGCCGATGCTCGAGCCTTCATGGGCTGGTTTGACGATCAGCGGGAAGCCCAGCTCGGCGGCAGCAGCTTCGCAATCAGCCTGCGAGGTCAGCACGGCATGACGCGGCGTCGGAAGGCCGAGGCTGTGCCAGACCTGCTTGGTACGCAGTTTGTCCATGGCCAGCGCCGAGGCGAGGATGCCGCTGCCGGTGTAGGGAATGCCGGCGCACTCGAGCAGGCCCTGCAGGGAGCCGTCCTCGCCACCACGGCCGTGCAGCACGATGAAAGCGCGATCGATCTTCTCGCGGTTCAGGCGCTGCAGGAAATCATCCCCCACGTCGATGCCGAAGGCGTCCACGCCAGCTGCCTGCAGGGCGCTGAGCACGGCGTTGCCGGATTTCAGCGACACCTCGCGCTCGGCGCTCTTGCCGCCGAACAGCACGGCGACGCGACCGAAAGCCTTGGGATCGAGGGTACTGTGCAAACTCATTTCGACTCCCCCACGAACAGTGGGTGCTTGATCAGTTGCGGCGCCACTGCGCCGATATCACCAGCGCCCTGGCACAGCAGGATGTCGCCAGCACGCAGCAGCGGTTTGAGCAGCGGCGCCAGGTCGGCGCCACGCTCGACATAGATCGGATCGAGCTGGCCGCGCTGACGAATGCTGTGGCACAGCTGACGGCTGTCGGCACCTGGAATCGGCTCCTCGCCAGCCGGATAGACCTCGACCAGCAGCAGCACATTGGCCTCGCCGAGCACCTGCACGAAATCGTCGTACAGGTCGCGGGTGCGGCTGTAACGGTGCGGCTGATAGACCATCACCAGACGACGCTCCGGCCAACCACCGCGCACAGCCTTGATCACCGCAGCCACTTCGCGCGGGTGATGGCCGTAGTCGTCGACCAGCATCACGCTGCCGCCATCCACCGGCAGTTCGCCGTAGACCTGGAAGCGTCGACCGACGCCCTGGAAGCCCGCCAGGCCGCTGACGATGGCTGCATCATCGATGCCTTCGTCGGTAGCAATGGCGATGGTCGCCAGCGCATTGAGAACGTTGTGGTTACCCGGCATGTTGACCGACACGTCGAGCGGCTCGCAGTCAGGGCGCAGCACGGTGAAATAGGTGCGCATACCTTCCTGGCGTACGTTGATCGCACGCACGTCGGCATCTTCGGCGAAACCGTAAGTCATGGTCGGGCGGCCGACCTGCGGCAGCAGCTCGCGCACCACCGGATCATCCACGCAGAGCACGGCCAGGCCATAGAACGGCAGGTTGTGCAGGAACTCGATGAAGGTCTTCTTCAGCTTGTTGAAGTCACCGCCATAGGTGCTCATATGGTCGGCGTCGATGTTGGTGACCACCGAGACCATCGGTTGCAGGTGCAGGAAGCTGGCGTCGCTCTCGTCGGCCTCGGCAATCAGGAAGCGGCTGGAGCCGAGCTGGGCGTTGGTACCGGCAGCATTCAGGCGACCGCCGATGACGAAGGTCGGATCAAGGCCGCCAGCGGCGAACACGGATGCCAGCAGGCTGGTAGTAGTGGTCTTGCCGTGGGTGCCGGCGACGGCGATGCCGTGACGGTAGCGCATCAGCTCGGCGAGCATCTCGGCACGCGGCACTACCGGAATACGACGCTCCAGCGCAGTGGCGACCTCCGGGTTGCTGGTGTTGACGGCGCTGGATACCACCAGCACATCGGCTTGCTCGGCGTTTTCCGCGCGGTGACCGATGAAAATGGTCGCCCCGAAGTTTTCCAGGCGCTCGGTCACGGCCGACGCCTTGAGATCGGAGCCGGACACTTCGTAACCCAGATTGAGCAGCACCTCGGCGATACCGCACATGCCCACGCCGCCGATACCGACGAAGTGGATGCGGCGGATACGGCGCATACGCCGTACTTCAGCCTTGACCGCAGCAGGCGACTTAGCCATGCATCACCTCCTGGCAGATGTCGACCACCGTGCGGGTTGCATCGGGCTTGGCCAAGCGACGCGCGGTGGCGCCCATGACATTGAGTTTTTCCAGGTGCATCAGAACCTCGGTGAGCTGCGCGGCAAGCGTGTCCGCGTCAGTGGCATGTTGCGCAAGAAGGACAGCGGCGCCCTCCTTCGCCAGGTATTCGGCATTGCGGCTCTGGTGGTCGTCGATCGCGTGCGGCAACGGCACGAGGAACGATGGCAGACCTGCTGCCGCCAGTTCGCTGACGGTCAGCGCGCCAGCGCGGCACACCACCAGATCGGCCCAGCCATAGGCACGTGCCATGTCCTTGATGAAGGGCGCGACCTCGGCTTCGACCGCGGCATCGCGATAACGCTCCGCAGTGATTTCGGCATGTTGTTTACCGGCCTGATGAAACACCTGCGGACGCACGTCGGCGGGGATTTTCTCCAGTGCAGCCGGCAGCAATTTGTTCAGCGGCTCGGCGCCCAGGCTACCGCCCAGCACCAGCAGTTTCGGCTTGCGGCCCACCAGCGGCTCGCGCGGCGTTTCCAGGAACAGCTCCTCACGCACCGGGTTGCCGGTAGTGCGCCGCTTGTCGGATACACCGAAGGTATTCGGGAAGGCTTCGCAGATGCGCGTGGCGATACGCGACAGCAGGCGGTTGGCGGTACCGGCCACGGCGTTCTGCTCGTGGATCACCAGCGGTACGCCGGCCATACGCGCAGCCAGGCCGCCCGGGCCAGTGACGTAACCGCCCATGCCCAGCACGCAGACCGGCTGCAACTCGCGCACGATGCGGCGCGCCTGCAGCAGCGAACGCAACAGCTGGAACGGCGCCTTGAGCAGCGCCAGCTTGCTCTTGCCACGCAGACCGCTGACGTTGATCAGGTGCAGGGGCAGACCGGCTTGCGGTACCAGCTCGTTCTCGATGCCGCGCGGCGTACCCAACCAATGCACGCTATAGCCACGGCTCTGGAACTCGCGCGCACAGGCCAGCGCCGGGAACACGTGGCCGCCGGTGCCGCCAGCCATGATCAGGACATTACCGCGCATGGGCGACCTCCTTGTTCGGCTCGGCGAAATCCTCTTCGCTGAACTCGATATCCTCGTTGCCCAGTACGTTGCGCCGCTCCCATTCGATACGCAGCAGGACTGCCAGGCTGACGCAGCAGATCACCAACGACGAGCCGCCGTAGCTGAGGAACGGCAGGGTCAGACCCTTGGTTGGCAGCAGTCCGGTGTTCACGCCGATGTTGATCAGGAACTGGCCGATCCACAGGAAGGACAGGCCGTAGGCCACATAGGCGGAGAAGAACTGCTTGGCCTTCTCGGCCCACAGGCCGATGTACAGGCCGCGCACACAGACGAAGACGAACAGTGCCAGGGTCGCCAGTGCACCGACGAAGCCCAGTTCCTCGGCCAGGACCGAGAAGACGAAGTCGGTGTGCGCTTCGGGCAAGTAGAACTGCTTCTGGATGCTGTTACCCAAGCCCACGCCGAACCACTCGCCACGACCGAAGGCGATCAGCGCCTGAGTCAGCTGGTAGCCCGAGCCATACTGGTCGGCCCAGGGATCGGTGAAGGTGATCAGACGCTGCAGGCGATATTCCTGAGTCTGCACCAGGACGAACACGGCGCCGACTGCCAGGGCCACCATCAGGCCGAAGCGCAGCATGCCGACACCGCCGAGAAACAGCATGGCCATGGCCGAGCCCATCATCACCACGGTGGCGCCGAAGTCCGGCTCCAGCAGCAGCAGACCAGCCATCGGCAGCAGTACCACGAACGGTTTGAAGAAGCCCATCCAGCTCTCGCGCACCTCTTCCTGACGGCGCACCAGGTAGCCGGCCAGGTAGACGACGACGAAGACCTTGGCGATTTCCGAGGGCTGCACGTTGAACGCGCCGAAGCCGATCCAGCGCCGCGCACCGTTGACCTCGCGACCAATGCCGGGGATCAGCACCAACACCAGCAAACCGAACGCCGCCAGCAGCAGCATCCAGCCATAGCGCTGCCAGAAGCTCATCGGAATCATCAGCACGATGCCGGCAGCGCCAAGACCGATGACCAGATAAATCAGGTGGCGAATCATGTGATACAGCTGGTTGCCGGACAGCGCCGCTGCGACTTCCGACGACGCCGAGGTGATCATCACCAGGCCCAGGCCGAGCAGGCCCAGGCAGCCCGCGAGCATCGGGAAATCGACATCTAAACCGCGACCGAACAGCGGCGAGGGACGCACGCGCAGGAAGCCAAGCATCAGCGCAGCCCTCCCACGGCCTGGGCGAACAGCCGCCCGCGTTCTTCAAAATTCTTGAACATGTCGAGGCTGGCGCACGCTGGCGACAACAGCACGGCGTCGCCGGCCTCCGCCAACTCGCTGCAACGCTGCACGGCCTCGTCAAGGGTCTCGACCCGCACCAGCGGCGCCGCATCGCCCAACGCGTCGGCAAGGCGCCCCGCATCACGACCGAGCAGCACCACCGCACGGCAGAAGCGCGCGACCGGATTTTTCAGCGCCGAGAAGTCGGCGCCTTTACCGTCACCGCCAGCGATCAGTACCAGCTTACCGGCGATATCCGCGCCCAGGCCTTCGATGGCTGCCAGCGCCGCACCGACGTTGGTGGCCGTGGAATCGTCGTAGTAACTCCCGCGGCCGCGCTCACCGACCCACTGGCAGCGGTGCGGCAAACCAGCGAACTGGCGCAGAGTGGCGAGCATCGCCTCCATCGGCAGGCCGACGGCATGACCGAGCGCCAGCGCCGCCAGGGCGTTGGACTGATTGTGCGCGCCGCGGATCTTCAGCTCGCTCACCGGCAGCAATGCATCGAAGCGAAACGCCAGGGATTTCTCGCCGTTCTCTTCGAGCAGGCCGAAGCGCTTGAAGTCCGGTTTGCCCAGGCCGAATTCCCAACTGGTCACCTGATCGGTGATCAGCGGACGCGACAATGCGTCGTCACGGTTGATCACCACCTGACGGGCGCCACGGAAGATTCGATGCTTGGCCAGGTGATAGGCAGGCAGACCGCTGTAGCGGTCCATGTGGTCTTCGCTGATGTTCAGGCAGGTGGCCACTTCAGCGTTGAGCTGATCGGTGGTTTCCAGCTGGAAGCTGGACAGTTCCAGCACATACAGCTCGACGTCGTCCGCCAGCAGGTCCAGCGCCGGCGTACCGAGATTGCCGCCCACCGCCACGCGCTTACCAGCCGCAGCCGCCATCTCGCCGACCAGGGTGGTGACGGTGCTCTTGGCGTTGGAACCGGTGATAGCGATGATCGGCGCCTTGGCATGGCGAGCGAACAGGTCAATATCGCCGGACAGTTTCACCCCACGCGCCGCCGCTTCGGCCAGCGCCGGAGTCGCCACCGCCAGGCCGGGGCTCACGTACAGCTCCGAGGCGCGGCAGAGGAAGTCCACGTCCAGCTCGCCGCAACGTACGTCCACCTGCGGGTAATCACGCTTGAGCGTCTCCAGCTCCGGCGGGTTCGCGCGCGTATCGGCCACGGCAAAGCGCACGCCCTGCTGCGCAAGGAAGCGCACCAGGGACATGCCGCTCTTGCCGAGGCCGACAACGATGCGGAACTGGTCGGAAGCGATCAATGACACGCTCATTACCTCAGTTTCAGGGTGGCCAGGCCGATCAGCACGAGAATCACGGTGATGATCCAGAAACGGACGATCACGCGCGGCTCAGGCCAGCCCTTGAGTTCGAAATGGTGATGAATCGGCGCCATGCGGAACACGCGCTTGCCGGTCAGCTTGAAGCTGGCGACCTGGATGATCACCGACAGGGTTTCCATCACGAACACCCCGCCCATGATGAACAGCACGACTTCCTGGCGAACGATCACGGCGATGGTGCCCAGCGCAGCACCAAGCGCCAGCGCACCCACGTCGCCCATGAACACCTGCGCCGGGTAGGTGTTGAACCACAGAAAGCCCAGACCGGCACCGACCAGCGCGGCGCAGAACACGATCAACTCACCGGAACCCGGAACGTACGGAATCAGCAGGTATTCGGCGAAGTTCACGTTGCCCGACAGGTAGCAGAAGATCCCCAGCGCACCGCCGACCATCACGGTCGGCAGAATGGCCAGACCGTCGAGACCGTCGGTTAGGTTCACCGCATTACTGGTACCGACGATGACGAAGTAGGTCAGCACCACGAAGCCGGCGCCCAGGGGAATGGCGACATCCTTGAGCAGCGGCAGGATCAGGGTGGTCTCCACCGGGCTCTGCGCGGTCATATAAAGGAAGACGGCGGCAGCGAGGCCAAACACCGACTGCCAGAAATACTTCCAGCGGCTCGGCAGGCCACGCGAGTTCTTCTCGATCACCTTGCGGTAGTCGTCGACCCAGCCAATGGCACCAAACGCCAACGTCACGGCCAGCACCACCCACACATAGCGGTTGGACAGGTCGGCCCAGAGCAGGGTACTGACGGCGATGGCGGTGAGGATCAGCGCGCCGCCCATGGTCGGCGTGCCTTTCTTCGACAGGTGCGACTGCGGGCCATCGTTGCGCACGGATTGGCCGATCTGACGCACCTGCAGGGTGCGGATCATCCACGGGCCGAGCCACAGCGACAGCGCCAGGGCGGTGAGCACGCCGAGGATGCCGCGCAGAGTCAGGTACTGAAAGACCGCGAAGCCCTTGTGAAACTGTTGCAGGTACTCCGCCAGCAGCAGCAGCATTTAGTGAATCTCCCCAGATACGCCACACAGCGCCGCCACGACCTTGTCCATGGCAGCGCTGCGTGAACCCTTGATTAGTAGTGTGCTGCCGGCCTGCTCGGCGCGAAGCGCTTCGATCAGCTCGGCTTGATCGACGAAGTGACGGCCTTTTGAGCCAAACTCCTCGACCGCAAAACGCATCAGCGGGCCGACGGCATACAGTGCATCGACCTTGCCCGCGGCATGGCGGCCGACATCGCGATGGCCCTGTTCAGCCCACTCGCCCAGCTCGCCCATGTCTCCCAGCACCAGAACGGTGCGACCGGAGAAGCCGGCGAGTATATCCACCGCCGCACACATGGACACCGGGTTGGCGTTGTAACTGTCATCGATGACTCGCACGCCGTTCGGCGCCAGCTGCGCTACGGCGCGGCCTTTGACCGGCTGCAGGTTTTCCAGGCCCTCGACCATGGCGACCAACGGCATACCCAGGGCATGAGCGGCAGCACAGGCTGCCAGCGCATTGGCCACGTTATGCTCGCCCAGCAGGTTGAGTTGAATGCGCGCGCTACCGGCCGGGCTACGCAGAGTGAAGCCCTGGCAGCCACGCTCGTCGCGGGCCAGATCGCTGCCGTGGAAGTCCGCGCGGGTGTCGCGCAAGGCAAAACTCAGCACCTTGCGTCCGGCTGCGCGACGCTGCCAGGTGACGAAGGCCTTGTCGTCCAGGTTGAGCACGGCCACGCCATCGTTCGGCAGGCCTTCGAGGATCTCGCCCTTGGCCTCGACGATCTTTTCCGGGCCGCCGAACTCGCCAACGTGGGCATTACCGGCATTGGTGATGATCGATACCTGCGGCCGGGTGAGGCTCACGGTGTAGGCGATTTCACCCACATGGTTGGCGCCCAGTTCGATCATCCCGGCGCGATGCTCCGGCGCCAACTCCAACAGAGTCAATGGCGCACCAAGATCATTGTTGAGGTTGCCGCGAGTGGCCAGTACCGCACCGTTCAAGCCGGCACGCAGGATGGCGGCGAGCATTTCCTTAACGCTGGTCTTGCCACTGGAACCCGTTACGGCAGCCAGCGGGCCGGTGAAAGCCTGACGATTCAGCGCCCCCAGTTGACCGAGCGCCAGGCGGGTGTCGGCCACCAGCAATTGCGGTAACGGGGCATTCGCCACTTCACGCTCGACCAGCGCGGCGACCGCGCCCTTGGCAGCGACTTCGGCCAGATAGTCATGGCCGTCGAAGCGTGGACCGGTCAACGCCACGAACAACTGACCCGCAGCGATGGTGCGACTGTCGCTACCAACGGCGGAGAACGCCACATCGGCGCCGATCACGCGCGCGCTCAGGTCGGCGGCGACTTCGCTGAGCAGCCAAGGCTTAAGCATGAGTCGCCTCCCAGGCCGTCAGAGCCTTGTTCGCTTCGATCAGGTCGGAGAACGGCTGACGCACACCCATGATTTCCTGGTAATCCTCGTGGCCCTTACCAGCCAACACCAACACGTCGGCGACTTCAGCCTGGGCGATCAGCCGTGCGATGGCATCGCCACGGCCGTGAATGAATTGCACCTGCTCCGGCGCGGCGAAGCCTGCGCGAATATCGGCAATGATCTGCGCCGGCTCTTCCGTACGCGGGTTGTCATCGGTCACCCAGACCACATCGGCCAACCGCTCGGCAACCGCAGCCATCAGCGGACGCTTGCCGCGATCACGATCACCGCCGCAACCGAACAGGCAGACCAAGCGCCCTTCGACGTGTGGACGCATGGCTTCGAGAACTTTTTCCAGCGCATCCGGGGTGTGCGCGTAGTCGACTACCACCAGAGGCTTGTCGCCGCCACCGAGGCGCTGCATGCGGCCAGCCGGCCCCTGCAGTTGCGGTAGAACCTTGAGAATCTCGTCGAGGCCGTAATCCAGGCCCAGCAGCGCACCGACCACTGCCAACAGATTACTGAGGTTGAAGCGGCCGAGCAGATTGCTGCGCAGCACGCCTTCGCCACGCGGCGTCACCAGACGCGCGCGTACGCCGTGATCGTCGAAGTGCGCTTCGCTGCAATAAAGGAAGGCACCGGCATCATTAAGGCTGTAGCCGATCAGGCGCGACTCGTGCGATTGCCCGGCCAACTCACGACCGAAGGCGTCATCGAGGTTGATCACCCGGCAACGCAGATTTGGCCAGGCGAACAGCTTGGCCTTGGCCGCGCCATAAGTCTCCATGCTGCCGTGATAATCGAGGTGATCACGCGACAGATTGGTGAACACCGCAATATCGAATTCCAGCGCCGCGACACGGCCCTGGTCCAGGCCATGAGAAGAAACTTCCATCGCTACAGCGCGAGCGCCGGCCTGCTTGAGCGAGGCCAGGGTGGCCTGCACGCCGACCGGATCAGGGGTGGTGTGTTTGCCCTGCTCCAGCGCGCCATAGAATCCAGTGCCCAGGGTACCGACGATGCCGCAGGGCTGACCGAGCAGATCCAATGCCTGGGCCAGCAATTGGCTGACGCTGGTCTTGCCATTGGTGCCGGTAACGCCGACCAGATGCAGGGCACGGCTCGGTTCGCCATAGAAGCGCCCGGCGATGGCAGACAGCTGTCCAGCGAGACCCTTGACCGGCACCAGCACGGCACTGTCGGCATGCATGGGCGCAGCGCCTTCGGCCTCGAAGGCTACTGCCGCCACACCGCGGGCGATGGCATCGGCGATGTGTACGCGGCCATCCTGCTGGGTGCCCGGCACGGCCAGGAACAAATCGCCCGGGCGCACCTTGCGGCTGTCCAGGGTCAGTTCACGAATCAGCACGCTGCCCTCGGCAGCCGGCAACAATTGATTGAGCGGCATGGGCATCAGTTGCGCCCTCCCTGGCCAACAGCGGCCATCTTCTGCTCAGGTGGCGGCAGATTGTCTGGCGCAATGTTCATCAAGCGCAGCGAACCCGCCATCACCCGGCTGAACACCGGCGCGGAAATCAGGCCGCCGTAGTAAGCGCCCTTGCCGGGCTCATCGATGACAACGACAAGGGCAATGCGCGGATCCTGCGCTGGGGCGAAGCCGGCGAACAGAGAGCGGTAGGAATTGCTCTGGTAGCCCTTGGCACCAGCATTGGTCTTACGCGCGGTACCACTCTTACCGGCCACGTGGTAACCCGGCACCTGAGCACGGAACACGCCGCGCGGCGCCTCGCCCACCTGCTGCAGCATGCCCTGCAGGGTCTTGGCCACGTTGGGCGACATAACCTGCATGGCGCTCGGCTTACTGTCCACGCGAATCATCGACAGCGGCGTCATGCCGCCGCCATTGGCCAGCGCCGCGTAGGCGTGCGCCAACTGCACGGCAGTAACCGAGAGGCCGTAGCCATAGGACAGCGTGGCGGTCTCCGCCTCACGCCATTTGCGATGGTTGGGCAGATTGCCGACACGCTCACCCGGGAAACCCAGGCCGGTATCGCGACCGAAGCCCAGATTGCTCAGCACGTGATGGATATTCTCTCCACCCACGTCGAACGCGATCTTGCTCATGCCGACGTTGCTGGAGTTGATCAGGATGCCGGTCAGGTCCAACGCAGGGCCTTGCGTGCGGGAAACATCACGAATGCTGTAGCGGCCGATCTGCAGGGTGCCGTTGCCAACCTGAACGATGTCGCTGGGCTTCCAGCGACCGGTCTCCAGCGCAGCGGACATCGACAGCGGCTTGATGGTAGAGCCAGGCTCGAACACGTCGATCATGGCGCGGTTGCGCATGGCTGCCGGGGTCAGGTTGCGGCGATTGTTCGGGTTGTAGGTGGGATGGTTGACCATCGCCAGCACTTCGCCGGTCTTCACGTCGACCATCACCAGGCTGCCGGCCTTGGCATCGTTTTCCAGCAGCGCATTGCGCAGCTCACGATGGGCCAGATACTGCAAACGCAGGTCAATGGACAACGCCAAGGCTTTGCCAGCCTTGGCGTTCTGCGCAACCTGGACATCCTTGATCAACTTGCCACGGCGATCCTTGAGCACCTGACGCTTACCTGGCACACCGGCCAGCCAGTCTTCGTAGGCCAGTTCCATGCCTTCGCGACCGCGATCATCAATATCAGTGAAGCCGACGACATGAGCTGCCACTTCGCCAGCCGGATAGAAGCGGCGGAATTCTTCGATGGCATAAACGCCCGGCACTTTCAGGTCCAGCACGCGCTGACCGTTCTCCGGGGTCAGGCCACGCACCAGATACATGAACTCGCGTTCTTTGTTCTGCTCCAGGCGTGCGGCGAAGTTGGCCGGGTCCTGCCCCAGGGCAGCAGCCAACGCTGGCCACTGCTCACGACCAGCCTGCAGTTCCTTGCCATTGGCCCAGAGCGTGGTGACAGGGGTACTGACGGCCAACGGTTCACCATTACGGTCGGTGATCAGACCGCGGTGCGCAGGAATCGGGATATGCCGCACGCTACGAGCATCGCCATGCGCTTTGAGGAAGTCATGATCGAGCACCTGCAGATCGAGCATGCGCCAGGCGATGGCGCCGACCATCAGCGCCAGCAACACCAGCACCAGGCGGAAGCGCCACGGGTAGAGTGCGCCTTCGAGCCCGATCATGGACGCACCATGCGCACGGCGGCAGGGTCGGGGATGTGCATTTTCAGCTGCTCGCTGGCCAGCGCTTCGATGCGGTTGTGTGCGGTCCAGGTACTTTGTTCGAGAATCAGTCGCCCCCACTCGGCCTGCGTCTTGTCGCGCACGCTCAGCTCGCCGTACAGGTCATTGAGCAGCTGACGATTCCAATGCGCGCTGTAAGACACCGCCACTGCGGAAACCAGGATGGCGATGAACAACAGCAGCATCAGGAAGCTGCCGTTGGGCATGGACTTGATCAGCCGACGGCTCACCGCAACTTCTCCGCGATGCGCATCACCGCGCTGCGCGAGCGCGGATTGGCTTTGAGTTCGGCCTCAGCGGCGTAGACCGGCTTGCCGATCAGCTTCAGACGCGGCTCGAAGGCTTTCGGAATGATTGGCAGGTCACGCGGCAGCTTGTCTGCCTCGCCCTTGGCCTGACGCTTCATGAACTGTTTGACGATGCGATCTTCCAGCGAGTGGAAACTGATCACCACCAGACGGCCGCCTACTTCCAGCGTCTCGAGCGCTGCTTCGAGGCCGCGCTCGAGATCACCGAGCTCGTTGTTGACGTAAATACGGATACCCTGGAAGGCGCGAGTCGCTGGATTCTTGCCCTTTTCCCAGGCCGGATTGGCAACGGTCAGCACCTGCGCCAGATCAGCGGTGCGGGTGAATGGCTGCTCGGCGCGGCGCTGCACCACGGCACGCGCCATACGTTTGGCGAAGCGTTCCTCGCCATAGTCCTTGAGCACACGGGCGATTTCGTCTTCGTCCGCCGTGGCGATCCAGTCAGCGGCACTGACGCCGACGCCCGGATTCATGCGCATGTCCAGCGGGCCGTCATTAAGGAAGCTGAAGCCACGCTCAGGGTCATCCAGTTGCGGCGACGACACTCCGAGATCGAGAAGAATGCCGGAGACCTGACCACTGATGCCGCGGACAACAGCTTCTTCGCCAAGTTCCGCAAAACTGCGCTGCACAACGACAAAGCGGCCGTCTTCGGCCGCCAATGCTTCCCCGGTGGCTATCGCCAGGGGATCCTTATCGAACCCCAAGAGCCGCCCATCTGGCCCGAGCTTCTGCAGGATCAGCCGACTGTGCCCGCCACGGCCGAAGGTGCCATCCACATAACGACCATCACCGCGCACAGCCAGGCCCTCGACGGCTTCGTCGAGCAGCACGGTGATATGGCGGAAGTTGCTATCGGTCATGGTCACAGGATCAGGTCACGCAGGTCATCGGAAAGGGCGCCCGGCTGTTTGATGGCAGCGAGGTCGGCTTCAGCTACGGCATTCCAGGAATCTTCATCCCAGAGTTGAAACTTGTTCAGCTGACCGACGAGCATCGCTCGCTTGTCCAGCTTGGCGTATTCACGCAAACGCGGCGGCACCAGAAAGCGGCCACTAGCATCCAGCTCGAGATCGACGGCATTACCGATCAGCAGACGCTGCAGGCGGCGGTTCTCTTCACGAAAGGACGCCAGCTCACGCAGCTTGTTCTCGATCAGCTCCCACTCGGCCAGTGGATAAACGCAAAGACAGGGGTCAACGGCGTCGATGGTCACGATGAGCTGGCCACTGCAACGCGCAACGAGCTCGTCACGATACCGACTCGGCATCGCGAGGCGCCCTTTGGCGTCGAGACTGATGGCGTTAGCTCCGCGAAACACGGCTGCGCTTCCCCTGTAATTAGCTTTCCATGCCCAAAAAAACCCACTTCGTGCCACTTCTTACCACTTGCGCACACTATAGGAACGCGCACGCCCCACCGTCAAGGCGCTCCAGAAGGGAAAAATCCTTACAGGACGGAGATTTAGCGAACAAAAGCGAGGGGAAAAGGGATGCCGGAACCAGCTTTTTACAGATAAATCTCAACCATTCCAGCCAACTGAAATTCGAACTTAAAGTGATTTGTTAAGAGTAAGAATTTTTCGGTATCAAACAGGAGGGAGATAGAAGCACAACACGAGAAAGGAAGGAGGAGAGTCGATCTGTAAGCCGGGTTCTGTCGAGGACAGTCATTCCTCTACGACGTACATCACTGCACGTCTTTAGCAACCTACCCGGTTCCAGCGCGGGCCACGCCGATGGAACCCTATTTGGTCTTGCTCCGAGTGGGGTTTACCTAGCCACGGACTGTTGCCAGCCGTGCGGTGCGCTCTTACCGCACCTTTTCACCCTTACCGGCGCCGAAGCGCTTAGGCGGTTATTTTCTGTGGCACTTTCCGTAGACTCACGCCCCCCAGGCGTTACCTGGCACTCCGCCCTATGGAGCCCGGACTTTCCTCCCCCTTCTTGCGAAGGCAGCGACTGTCCGATCGACTCTCCGCCGGCAAGGGTACCGGGCGTGATGGCAAGCTGCAAGCTAGACCGATGGCGAACGCGCTAGGCCTTACGCTCCAAGGCAACTTGGTAAAGCAGATTCTTGCGCACTCCGGTGATCTCCGCCGCCAGCGCCGCGGCCCGCTTGAGCGGCATTTCCGCCATCAGCAGATCGAGCACCCGCAAGGCTTCGGCGCTGACAGCTTCCTCGCCCTCCGGCGCCTGCCAGCCTGACACCAGCACCACGCATTCGCCGCGCTGCTGATTGCTGTCTGCAGCCACCCACTCGCTCAGCTCGGCCAGCGGCAGCCCCTGCAGGGTCTCGAAGGTCTTGGTCAGCTCGCGCGCCAGCAGTGCAGGGCGATCACCGCCAAACACATCACGCATATCCTGCAGACATTCGAGAATACGGTGCGGCGCCTCATAGAAGATCAGCGTACGTGGCTCTTCCCGCACTTGCTCCAGACGCGCACGGCGCCCCGCAGCCTTGGCTGGCAGAAAGCCCTCGAAGATAAAGCGATCCGACGGCAGACCAGCCGCCGACAGCGCCGCGATCAAGGCACAGGCACCGGGCACCGGCACCACCGCGACGCCTGCGGCACGCGCCTGGCGCACCAGGTGATAACCCGGATCGGAGATCAACGGTGTGCCCGCGTCGGAAATCAGCGCCACATCCTCGCCAGCCTGCAGCCGCGCCAGAAAGCGGCCACCCTGATCGCGTTCGTTGTGTTCATGACAGGCAGCCAGAGGCGTCTCGATGCCGAAATGCTGCAGCAGGCGCGCCGAGTGCCGGGTATCCTCCGCCGCGATCAGCGCCACCTCACGCAGAATCCGCAAGGCCCGCGCGCTGATGTCATCCAGATTGCCAATGGGCGTGGCGACCACATACAGGCTGCCTGACTGGACGCTTGCGACGGCGGGCTGACTCACTGGAAACACCTCGTTAATTGAAAGAGCGCTCATTCTAGCCGGTTCCGCCCCAGTGGCATCGCACGGATGTCGCCCCTTGGGTACAATCGCCGCTCGTTTTGCTCAAGTATCAGGATGACCCGATGATCGCTAGCCTGCGCCCTCTGTCTGCTCTTTTTCTGGCCGGCCTGCTCGCCGCCTGCGCCAGCTCGCCCTCCAACAATCTGGGCCAACTGCCGCGCACGCCACAAGCCAGCATCGAGCAGATGCTTCAGCAAGCCGCCGAGAGCAAACCGGAACAGGCTGCCCTGCTACGCCTGTCGGCAGCCGACCAGAGCTACCAGCAGAATGACGTGGCACGCGCCACCCGCATTCTCGAGCAGGTCGACATCGCCAGCCTGCAACCCGCTCAACAGATCTTCGCCAGCACCCTCAAGGCCGAGCTGGCGATGGCCCGCAAGCAACCCAAGAGCGCGCTGAAAGCCCTGCAACACTCCAGCGTCGAACGCCTCGCAGAGCTGCCGGTCGAGCAGCAGATCCGCACCCAGCTGGTCCGTGCCCGCGCCCTCGAAGCCGACGGTCAGACCCTGGCCGCCGCCCGCGAACGCGTATTCATCGCCCCCCTGCTGAGCGGCCAGGCCGCCCACGACAACCACGAGAATATCTGGGCTCTGGTCTCCACCCTGCCGGCGCAAACCTCCGCCGGGGCCGACAGTGACCTGGCTGGCTGGCTGGAGCTGGCCCAAGTGACCAAAAGCAGCGCCACACTGGAGCAGCAGCAAGCAGCCATCGACCAGTGGGTCGCACAGAACCCGCAGCACCCGGCTGCCGAACAACTGCCCGAGGCCCTCGGCAAACTGCGCGAACTGGCCAGCCAGCCACTGACCCGCATCGCCCTGCTGCTGCCACAGGAAGGCCAACTGGCCAGCGTTGCCCGCGCCCTGCGTGACGGCTTCCTCGCCGCGCATTACGAAGCCCAGCAAGCTGGACAGAATCCGCCAGACATCAAACTGTACGACAGCTCCCGCATCGGCTCGCTGGACGCTTTCTACCAGCAGGCACAAGCCGACGGCGTGCAACTGGTAGTCGGCCCGTTGGAAAAACCGCTGGTCAAGCAGCTCAGCGACCGCGAGCAACTGCCAATCACCACCCTTGCCCTGAACTACAGCGATGCAGGCCAGGAAGGTCCGGCACAACTGTTCCAGTTTGGCCTGGCCGCCGAGGACGAAGCCCGCGAAGTGGCTCGCCGCGCCTGGAACGACGGCATGCGCCGCGCCGTGGCCCTGGTGCCGCGCGGCGACTGGGGCGACCGAGTGCTGGATGCCTTCCGCCAGAGCTGGCAGGCGCAGGGCGGCACACTGATCGCCGCCGAGCACGTCGATCAACCGGTCGAGCTGGCCCGCCAGATCGCCGATCTGTTCCAGCTGCGTGAGAGCGAAGCCCGCGCCCGCCGTCTGCAAAACACCCTGGGCACCAGCCTGGATGCACAGCCGGCGCGCCGCCAGGACATCGATTTCATCTTCCTCGCCGCCACCCCGCAACAGGCTCAGCAGATCAAACCGACCCTGGCCTTCCAGTACGCCGGCGACGTGCCGGTCTACGCCACCTCGCACCTGTTCACCGGTGCTCATAGCCAGGCCCAGTATCAGGACCTGGAAGGCATCCGCTTCTGCGAAACCCCCTGGCTGCTCGATACCCACGCACCGCTGCGCCAGGAGGTCAGCAACCAGTGGCCGCAGGCCGGCGGCAGCCTCGGCCGCCTCTATGCCATGGGTGTCGACGCCTACCGCCTGGCACCACGCCTGGGCCAACTCAAGGCACTGCCGGAGTCGCGTATCGACGGCCTGTCCGGCAGCCTCAGCCTGAACGCCACCCAGCGCATCGAGCGCCAGCTGCCCTGGGCCGAGTTCCGTGGCGGCCAAGTGCAACGCCTCCCCGACAGCATCAATTGAGCGCACACAACGATCTGGGACGAGCCGCCGAACAGGCGGCTCGCCAGCATCTGGAACGTAACGGCCTGCAACTGATCGAACAGAACTGGAGCTGTCGGCGTGGCGAGCTCGATCTGGTCATGCTCGACGGCGATACAGTAGTATTCGTCGAGGTCCGCGCCCGTCGCCACAGCGCCTGGGGCGGCGCCCTGGAGAGCATCGATGCGCGCAAGCGTGGCAAGCTGGTCATCGCCGCCGAACTCTTCCTTCAGCAACACTCACGCTGGGCCCGCTACCCCTGCCGCTTCGATGTGGTCGCCATCAGCACTGGCGGCGCCACTCGCCTCGACTGGATCAAAAACGCCTTCGATGCCTGACGGCCGTACATTCAAGGTTTAACCGATGGACATGCAATCCCGAATCCGCCAGCTGTTCCAAGCCAGCATCGACACCAAGCAACAGGCCATGGACGTCCTGGCACCCTATATCGAGCACGCCAGTCTGGTGATGGTCCAGGCCCTGCTCAACGAGGGCAAGATTCTCACCTGCGGCAACGGCGGCTCTGCCGGTGATGCCCAACATTTCTCCTCCGAGCTGCTCAACCGCTTCGAGCGTGAACGTCCGAGCCTGCCGGCCATCGCTCTGACCACCGACAGCTCGACCATTACCTCGATCGCCAACGACTACAGCTACAACGAGATATTCTCCAAGCAGATCCGCGCACTCGGCCAACCCGGCGATGTGCTGTTGGCGATATCCACCAGCGGCAACTCAGCGAATGTCATCCAGGCCATTCAAGCTGCACATGATCGCGAGATGACCGTGGTCGCCCTCACCGGCCGCGACGGCGGCGGCATGGCCTCGCTATTGCTACCGGAAGACGTCGAAATCCGTGTTCCAGCCAAAGTCACCGCACGCATTCAGGAAGTCCATCTGCTGACTATCCATTGCCTGTGCGACCTGATCGATAGTCAATTGTTTGGGAGTGAAGAATGAAGCGTTCTGCCCTGATTCTGGCCGCCCTGGCCGTTACCCTGACCCTGGCGGGCTGCGGCAGCCGCAGCATCGGCAACAAGATCGATGACCAGTTCCTCGGTCCAGAAGTCGCATCGCGCATCAGCAATGCGCACGCCGACCTGTCCACCCCGACCTCGCGCATCATAGTCACCAGCTATAACGGCGTGATACTGCTTGCCGGGCAAACCCCGCGTAGCGAACTCAAGGATCGCGCCGCTCAGACCGCCCGCGGTGTACAGGGCGTGAAGAAGGTCTACAACGAACTGCAGGTGCAGCAACCCGCCTCCCTGCTGGCACGCAGCAACGATTCGCTGCTGACCACCAAGATCAAGACGCAGATGCTGGCCGACAGCAGCGTACCGAGCGCACGGGTCAAGGTCGTCACCGAGAACGGCATCGTCTACATGCTCGGCCTGGTCACCCGCGAAGAAGCCAACGCCGCTACCCGCGTGGTACAGAGCGTGTCAGGTGTGCAGCGGGTCGTGCGCCTGTTCGAATACACCAACTGATCCAAACGCAGAAACGACAAGGGCGCCCATGGGCGCCCTTTTCATTGTTTACTTGACCACTTTCAAACTCGGCCGGCCGCTGGGACGCGGCGGCTCGTCATCAGACGGCCCATCATCGTCCGGCCCCGATTCCTCAGGGCTGCCCGCCATCGACGGCTCCATGTCGAAAACCATGCCCTGGCCATTCTCCCGCGCATAGATCGCCAGAATCGCCGCCGCCGGGATGTAAAGGCTGTGCGCAACGCCGCCGAAGCGCCCTTCGAAACTCACCGCCTGATTGTCCATGTGCAGGTGACGCACCGCACTGGGCGACGCATTGAGCACGATCTGGCCGTCGCTGGCGAAGCCCGGCGGCACCTGCACCCCCGGATACTCGGCATTGACCAGAAGATGTGGCGTGCAATCGTTGTCGACGATCCACTCATAGAGGGCGCGAACCAGATAGGGACGACTGGAATTCATGGTTTCCTCCTTCTTAGCGCATCGCGCGCTCGGCAGCGGAAAGACTGGCCTGAAAGGCCTCACGAGCGAACTGACGCTCCATATAGTCGAGCAGCGGCTTGGCCGGACGCGGCAGTTCGATACCCAGAACAGGCAGACGCCAGAGAATGGGTAACAGACAGCAATCCACCAGACTCAGCTCTTCACTGAGAAAGAATGCCTTGTCTGCGAATAGCGGCGATACACCGGTCAAGCTTTCGCGCAGCTCCTTGCGCGCCAACTGACGCTCGGCCTCCTTGCTGCGCTTGTCGAGAATACGGTCGACCAGCACACACCAGTCACGCTGGATACGATGCATCAGCAGACGACTGTTGGCGCGAGCAACCGGATAGACCGGCAGCAGTGGTGGATGCGGGTAGCGCTCGTCCAGATACTCCATCACCACGGACGATTCGTACAGCGCCAGGTCACGATCAACCAGCGTAGGCACGCTGCCGTAGGGATTGACCTCGGCAAGCTTGGGCGGACAACGGCCCTGCTCGACATCGATGATCTCGACGCTGACACCTTTCTCGGCGAGCACCAGACGCACGCGATGGGAATAGTGGTCGGCGGGGTCGGAGTAGCAGGTCAACCTATTGGTCACCGCCATGGCGATCCTCCTCGCTTTTTTTGATTTTGTAGAAACACGAAAATTGCCAAGGGCAATTCTTGAAGTTGCAAGTGACACACCGCAAGGTGGCCACCCGGAATGACAGGGCACAAAAACCTGCGCGCCCATAAGGGCGCGCAGGTATATGCAGAGAACCGCAACGGTTTAATGCACGTCCTTCCAGTACTCACGCTTGAGCAAGTAGGCGAACACGAAGAAGAACGCCAGGTACAACAGTACGTAGGTACCGATGCGCTGGGACTTCAGCTTGACCGGGTTGGCCGAATAAGCCAGGAAGGTCACCAGGTTCTTCACCTTCTCGTCGAACTCGGCCTCGCTCAGCGCGCCGGTGTTCGCCTCGACGGTCAACTGATCACAGGCCTCGTGCGTGATCGGTGCACCGGTCAGCGGGTCGAACTGCTTCTTGCCGTCGGTGACGACCTGAACCTGCTTGCAGCCGATGACCTGGTTACCTTGCAGGCCAACCAATACGTTGGGCATACCGACGTTCGGGAACACCTTGTTGTTAGCGCCCAGCGGACGGCTCGGGTCTGCGTAGAAGGTGCGCAGGTAGGTGTACAGCCAGTCGTTACCACGCACACGAGCAACCAGGGTCAGGTCGGGCGGAGCAGCACCGAACCAGGCTTTGGCGTCGTCCGGCTTCATGCCGATCTTCATGTGGTCGCCGATCTTGGCGTCGTTGAACACCAGGTTGTCCAGCATGATTTCGTGCGGGATGCCGAGGTCATCGGCAACACGCTCGTAACGCTGGTACTGGGCCGAGTGGCAGCCCATGCAGTAGTTGGCGAAGGTACGCGCGCCGTCCTGCATGGCAGCCTTGTCGGCCAGATCGATGTCGACCTTGTCCAGCGGGTAGTTGCTGGCAGCGCCCATGGCCAGAGCCGGCAGCGCAGCGAAAACAAATGCAGCGAAGAGCTTTTTCATCAGCCAGTCACCCTTTCCGGAACCGGTTTGGTCTTCTCCATCCTGGTGTAGAACGGCATCAGGATGAAGTACGCGAAGTACAGGAAGGTGCACACCTGCGACAGCAGAGTACGACCCGGGGTCGGAGCCAGCACACCCAGTACGCCGAGGATGACGAAGGAAATGCAGAACACCACCAGCCAGATTTTGCTCAGCCACCCCTTGTAGCGCATGGATTTGACCGGGCTACGGTCGAGCCAGGGCAGCACGAACAGCACCGCGATGGCAGCGCCCATGGCAATAACGCCGAGCAGCTTGTCCGGTACCGCACGCAGGATCGCGTAGAACGGGGTGAAGTACCAAACCGGGGCGATGTGATCAGGTGTCTTGAACGGGTTGGCCGCTTCGAAGTTCGGCTTCTCGAGGAAGTAACCGCCCATTTCCGGGAAGAAGAACACCACGAAGCAGAACACGAACAGGAACACCACTACGCCGACGATATCTTTCACGGTGTAGTAAGGGTGGAAGGCGATGCCGTCGAGCGGTACACCGTTCTCGTCCTTGAATTTCTTGATGTCGACACCGTCCGGGTTGTTCGAACCTACTTCGTGCAACGCCAGGATGTGCAGCACGACCAGGCCGAGCAGGACGATCGGCAGCGCGATCACGTGCAGGGCGAAGAAGCGGTTCAGGGTGATGCCGGAAATCAGGTAGTCACCACGGATCCACTGAGTCAGGTCATCGCCAATCACCGGAATGGCACCGAACAGCGAGATGATCACCTGGGCGCCCCAGTAGGACATCTGGCCCCACGGCAGCAGGTAGCCCATGAAGGCTTCGGCCATCAGCACCAGATAGATCAGCATGCCGAAGATCCACACCAGCTCACGTGGCTTCTGGTAGGAACCATAGAGCAGGCCACGGAACATGTGCAGGTAGACCACCACGAAGAACGCCGAAGCGCCGGTGGAGTGCAGGTAGCGCAGGATCCAGCCGTACTCGACGTCACGCATGATGTATTCGACGGAGGCGAAAGCACCCTCAGCCGAAGGCTCGAAGCTCATGGTCAGCCAGATACCGGTAACGATCTGGTTGACCAGCACCAGCAGTGCCAGCGAGCCAAAGAAGTAGAAGAAGTTGAAGTTCTTCGGTGCGTAGTACTTGGAGAGATGATCTTCCCACATCTTGGTGGCGGGGAAGCGCGCATCCACCCATTCCATGAATTTGCTCATCAGGCCTTCTCCTGGTCCACACCGACGACGATGATGTCATCCGTCTCGTAGCTGTATGGCGGCACCGGCAGGTTCAACGGCGCCGGCTGCGCCTTGTACACTCGACCGGCGAGGTCGTAACGGGAACCATGGCAGGGGCAGAAATAACCGCCAACCCAATCCGGCCCCATATCGGCCGGAGCCACTTCCGGACGGAAGGACGGCGAGCAACCCAGATGGGTGCACAGACCAACCAGGACCAGCAGTTCGGGCTTGATCGAACGGGTCTTCTTGTCCACGTACTCCGGCTGCACGGAGGCAGCGGATTCGGGGTCAGCCACGCTACCTTCGATCTTGGTCAGGTTGGCCAGGATCTCCTCAGTGCGGCGCACGATGAATACCGGCTGACCGCGCCACTCAGCAACCATCTGCTGACCCGCCTCGATCTTGCTGACGTTCACCTTCACCGGTGCACCGGCCGCCTTGGCCCTTGCACTGGGGAACCATGACCCCACGAACGGAGTCGCAGCACCTACCGCCCCTGCAGCACCCACCACGGAGGTGGCTGCAACCAGGAAGCGACGCCGGCCTGCATTCACGCCGTCATTGCTCATTCAGTCGTCTCCCATCAGCTTTGTGGCCTGTTGTTCAGGCCTCTACTAAGTAAAAATCGGGCCGCGCAAAAAATTCGCCAAATGGTAAAGAAAAGCCCCTTTTCTGACAAGGTAATTACCCCCGAAGAGGGCGGCGAAAGCCTTGGAGGATGCGGCTTACGCGTATGCGGCACGTTGTCGCAGCATTTTGCCATGCCCATAAAAAACGCCCAGCTCCGTAAGGAAACTGGGCGCTTTTGGAAGCGTAGTCGCGATTAACGCTTCGAGTACTGCGGACGCTTACGCGCTTTACGCAGACCGACTTTCTTACGCTCGACTTCACGGGCGTCGCGAGTAACGTAACCGGCTTTACGCAGCGGGCTGCGCAGGGTTTCGTCGTACTCGATCAGAGCGCGAGTGATGCCGTGACGGATGGCACCAGCTTGACCACTGACACCACCACCAGCAACGGTGACGAAGATGTCGAACTTCTCGACGGTCTCGGTCAGCTCCAGCGGCTGACGCACGACCATGCGAGCGGTTTCGCGACCGAAGAAGGTGTCCAGGGTGCGATTGTTGATCGAGATGTTACCAGTACCCGGACGCAGGAAAACGCGCGCGGTTGCGGTCTTGCGACGGCCAGTGCCGTAATTTTGAGTCGCCGACATAATGAACTATTCCGTTAAATCTTCAGTTCTTGGGGCTGCTGAGCGGTGTGCGGGTGAACAGCACCCTTGTACACCTTCAGCTTACGATACATGTCGCGACCCAGCGGGTTCTTCGGCAGCATGCCTTTGACCGCAGTCTCGATCACGCGCTCAGGAGCACGAGCGATCAGCTTCTCGAAGTTGATCTCTTTGATGCCGCCCGGGAAGCCGGAGTGGGAGTAGTACATCTTGTCGCTGGTTTTGGCACCAGTCACACGCACCTGCTCGGCATTGATTACGACGATGTAGTCGCCGGTATCAACGTGAGGAGTGTACTCAGGCTTGTGCTTGCCACGCAGACGGCTCGCGATTTCGGTGGCCAGACGACCCAGGGTCTTGCCAGCAGCATCAACGACGAACCAATCGCGTTTTACTGTTTCCGGTTTAGCAGTAAAAGTTTTCATTCTTTATAGCCTCAGGGGCCGCCCAGCAAAAATAGACGGCGGATCTTACTGGATAGTGCGTACTTTGACAAGTCAAAGGCAGCCGCATACGGACGCTATCGGGGGCTCGGGTCAGCGCGTCCACAATACGGCAAGATTCTTCGGCAGGCGGCGCATCACTTCCACCGCAGAAAGAGGTGCCGGATTATCCTGATTGCGAAAAAAATTTCAACCTGCTTGTATGACTCTTTTGCCGAAGGAGCACCTCATGGAATACCGCAAGCTAGGCCGAACCGATCTCGATGTCAGCGCACTGTGCCTGGGCACCATGACCTGGGGCGAGCAGAACAGCGAGAGCGAAGGCCATGCCCAGATCGAGCGGGCCAAGGCCAGCGGCATCAACTTCATCGACACCGCCGAGATGTATCCGGTACCGCCGCGCGCCGAAACCTACAGCAAGACCGAGCAGATCATCGGCAGCTATTTCAAACAGCGTGGCGACCGCGCAGACTGGATTCTGGCCAGCAAGATCGCCGGCCCCGGCAATGGCATCAACCATATCCGCGACGGCCAGCTGAAATTCAACCGCCAGCACATCGTCACCGCCCTGGATGCCAGCCTCAAACGCCTGCAGACCGACTGGATCGACCTCTATCAGTTGCACTGGCCGGAGCGCCCGACCAACTTCTTCGGCCAGCTCGACTACAAGCACAAGGACGTTGAATTCACGCCACTGGAAGAAACCCTGGAAGTGCTCGACGAGCAGGTCAAAGCCGGCAAGATTCGCCATATCGGCCTGTCCAACGAAACCTCGTGGGGCACCATGAAGTTCCTGCAGCTGGCCGAAAGCCGTGGCTGGCCGCGTGCCGTGTCGATCCAGAACCCCTACAACCTGCTCAACCGCGCCTTCGAAGTGGGTCTGGCGGAAGTGGCGATTCGCGAACAATGCGGCCTGCTGGCCTACTCGCCACTGGCCTTTGGCATGCTCAGCGGCAAGTACGAAGGAGGCGCCCGTCCGGCTGGCGCACGCATCAGCCTGTTCAGCCGCTTCGCCCGCTATACCAACCCACAGTCGGAGGCAGCCTGCTCGCGCTACGTCGCCCTGGCCCGCGAGCACGGCCTGGACCCAGCGCAAATGGCCCTGGCCTTCGTCACCGCGCAGCCGTTCGTGACCAGCAACATCATCGGCGCCACCAGCCTGGAGCAACTGGACAGCAACCTGGCCAGCGCCGAGCTGAAGCTCTCCGATGAAGTGATCGCCGGTATCGAGGCAATTCACAAGGCGCAGCCCAACCCGGCGCCCTGATCCAGCGCGCAATAAAAAGCCCGGCACAATGCCGGGCTTTTTATTGCCATCAACCACCCTCAGACCAGGGAGCGAGCGATGATCTCCTTCATGATCTCGTTGGTCCCGGCGTAGATGCGCTGCACCCGTGCATCGGCCCAGGCCCGCGCCACCGGATACTCCCACATGTAGCCGTAGCCACCGTGTAGTTGCACGCACTCGTCGAGCACCTTGCATTGCAGGTCGGTACCCCAGTACTTGAGCATCGCGGCGGTGGGCACATCGAGCTTGCCGTTCAGGTGCAGCTCCAGACAGCGGTCGACGAATACCCGGCCGACCTGAATTTCCGTCGCCATCTCGGCCAGCTTGAAGCGGGTGTTCTGGAAGTCCGACACCGCCTTGCCGAAGGCCTTGCGCTCGCGGGTGTAATCGAGCGTCCACTGCAGCGCCGCCTCCGCCGAAGCCAAGGCGCCGATGCCCACGGTCAAGCGCTCCTGCGGCAATTCCTGCATCAGATAAGCGAAGCCCATGCCTGGCTGACCCAGGAGGTTTTCCTTGGGTACGCGCACATCCTGGAAGAACAGCTCGGAGGTGTCCTGCGCCTTCATGCCCACCTTCTCCAGGCGCTTGCCCTTGGAGAACCCGGGCGTGTTGGCCTCGACCAGGAACAGACTGGTGCCCTTGGCGCCTGCCTTTGGGTCGGTCTTGGCCACGACGATCACCAGATCGGCCAGCCAGCCGTTGGTGATGAAGGTCTTCGAGCCGTTGATCACGTACTCGTCGCCGTCGAGCACAGCAGTGGTCTTCACGCCCTGCAAGTCGGAACCGGCGCCCGGCTCGGTCATGGCGATGGCAGTAACCATCTCGCCGCTGACCAGCTTGGGCAGGTAATGCTGCTTCTGCGCCTCACTGCCGTAATGCAGGATGTAGGGCGCGACGATATCCGAGTGCAGGGAGAAGCCAATGCCGGTCAGCCCCAGGCGCCCTATCTCCTCGATCACCACGGTGCTGTAGAGGAAATCGGCCGCCATGCCGCCGTACTCTTCGGGAATATGCGAGCAGAGCATGCCGGCCTCACCCGCCTTGTTCCACAGCGCGCGATCGACATGACCGTCTTTCTCCCACTGATGATGATAGGGAACGGCCTCCTGCTCGAGAAACTTGCGCACACTGTCGCGAAACAATTCATGGTCGGAGCTGAATATCGTTCTGGGGATCATGGCGCTACCTGTATCCAAGGCAAAGAGAAAAACAAGGTCTCGACTTTAGCCAAGCAACCGCTTGGTCACACTGGACACAAACGCCAAAAAATAAGACGATCCAGCCGTCGCATGACCACTTAGCCTTGAACAAGAACAAATACCCATGGTTATCCCGCAGCCACGTACGACCTTGCGTCGTGTCAGCATTCTCGCCACCGATGGCGTCTTCGCTTCCACCCTGATGCAGGCCAAGGACTTCTTCCACATGGCCGGCATCCGTTATGCCAAGCAACAGGGGCTTGGCTTTGCGCCACCGTTCGAGATCCACCTGGTCAGCCCGGACGGCCTGCCGGTGAACAGCTTCAGCAATGTCCGCCTGCCGGTGGACGGCGGCCTCGACAGCTGCGACGTGATTATCCTGCCCGCCTTCTGGGACGACTTCGACGCCCTGTGCAAGCGCTACCCGCAGGTACTGGACTGGCTCAAGCGCCAGCACGCCGATGGCACGGCGATTTGCGGCGAGGCCAGCGGCGTATTCTGGATGGCCGAAGCCGGCCTGCTCGATGGCAAGGAGGCGACTACCTACTGGCGCTTCTTCCGCGAATTCGCCGAACGCTTTCCCAAGGTGCTGCTCAATCAGGAAAAACACCTGTCCGACGCCGACAACCTGTACTGCGCCGGCGGCGTCACCTCGGCCTGCGACCTCTACATTTACCTGATCGAGCGTTACTGCGGTGCCGGCGTGGCCCAGGGCGTGGCACGTGACATCCTCTACGAGGTGCAGCGCAGCTATACCCCCGGGCGCATCGGCTTCGGCGGGCAGAAGCTGCACCAGGACGTCACAGTACTGCAGATCCAGCACTGGCTGGAAGAACACTACGCCGACAAGTTCCGCTTCGAGGACGTGGCGCGCGAACACGGCATGAGCATTCGCAACTTCATGCGCCGCTTTCAGGGCGCCACTGGCGACAAACCTCTGCACTACCTGCAGCGCCTGCGTATCGAAACAGCCAAGAGCCTGCTCTCCTCCACACGCAAGAGCATCAAGACCATCAGCTACGAAGTGGGCTACGACGATGCGAGCTTCTTCGCCCGCCTGTTCCGTCAGCACACCGAATTGTCACCCAACCAGTACCGCCGCCAGTTCCAGCAGAAAGACAACCACGCCTGACGGCCGCCCTGCCCAGTCAGGCCGCAAGGCCTCAAGTAGCGGGTAAAGCGCCAGCCCACCCTTGGTTAGGTTGGCGCCCTGCCGCAGCGCCCTATGATCGACGGTGAACATAAAAACAACAGGTTCACCGCCATGCGCCGTTTATTGATTGCCCTGCTTGCCATCTGCAGCCTCAGCGCTGTGGCGGCCGATAACTGGAAACCCTTTCCCCTCGACCAGAGCGCCTATGACTACAGCGGCGACAAGCTGCGCCAGGCCTGGCCGCAGCTGACACGCGGCTTCGGTGACTATCCCTTCCCTGACGCCGACTGGGTGGTGAACATGGCCGGCCAACATCCACAAGCCCTGGAGAAAACCGTGGCGGCCGGCACCGGCTTTAGCGGCAAGCCCGAGGAAGCCGAAGCCTATGCGCAGAAACTGCAGGAAGTCTGGCGCCTGATGTTCCGCGGTGACTTCGCCCAGGCCAAGGAACAGGGCATGGCACTAGGCGTCGGTGGCCAGATACCGGCGATGTTCGCCCAGGTGATCTACGCCATGTTCCTGGTGCCCGATCAAACCGAGAAACATCGCCTGCTCGAAGAGGTGATTGCCTATACCGACGACGCAGGCGAACTGATACTGATACAGACCGATATCGTCGCGCAGTTCGGCCGCGTCTACGCCAAGGCACGCCTGGGTGAGGAGCTGTCGGTACCGGTCGCGCTCAAGCGCGGCTACACCTCGCAGATTCCGCAAGAACTGGATGCCCTGCTGGCCAAACAGCCGCAGCAGCCGTTCGCCCTGGCGCTATATGGTGGCTATGAAGCCGGTGTGATCCGCAAGGTCGGCAAACTGGTGGGCAAGATGACCTACGGCGTCAGTGCGGACAACATGGAGAAGTACTTCCAACGCAGCTTCCAGGCCCGCGATGACTTGCCCATCGGCCATTACGAATATGCCAATGCGCTGACCTACGTGTACGGCGATGACGAAGAAGACAAGGTCATCGAACATCTCAAGCGCGCCGTGGCGATAAAACCGATCAGTGCCATGGAGGCGCTGGAAGTGGCGCATGCGCAGAAGATCCTCGCCCAGCACCAGCGGAAGCTGGCGAAGAACTGACAGGCCAATCGGAGGGTGCGCGTGGTGTCCAGCCACGGGGACATAGTAAACACCTGTTACCTCAAGTCATCTTACGCAGCGCTTTGCGGATGAAAACTACATCGTAGATGCCATCTTCGGCGATGGGGAGGATGACGCCCCTTTCCCATATAAACCTCCGCTGACGAAGATGTTGAGCCCTTTGAAATACACCTGTCCAGTCCGGCGTACTTTCACCAAGTGGTCTTCCGGTATTAGCAGTTGTTCCGCGTAGCTACGTGGCCTGGCTGATAGCGCTCTGGGGACGGCCGCTGGTTCGGGACTCGTACGGACGGTAGTGGCTGGACTCTTCTCGCCACCGGCTCCCCCCCGCTGACAGCGCTGCAAGTCGCTGAACGCACGATGCAGCACGTCACGTTTGAATGTCTGATGGAAGCGCTCTAGGTTTGCCTGAGTCTGCGGGCGATAAGGCCGGCTATGTCTCATCTGGACGCCAAGCCGCATCAGCCAACCCCCTAGCGTCGATAGCCAGCCTCGAGCCTCAGGGGGCCCATTGTCGGCGGTTATCCGCAGCGACAAGCCTTAAAGGCGAAACACCTCAATCAGATGCTACTTAACCAACTCCAACCGCCCCCCTCACAAGCCTGTAGGCAGAGCGAAAAGTGCGAGTGATCGTCCAGCAGGGTCACGGGATGGCAACGAGACGAGCGGCGATCATGGAGGGGGAGCCCCTTGAAGTCGATCTGTCATAGGTCGTTCGGGGTCAGGGGCTCGAAGCGGTGGCTAGCCGGCGGCTGCTCCTGTTCGCCGTGATAGAGGACACGGCAATCGTGGCGCTTGAGGATCACCTTGATCGAGCTGTGATGGGGCGGATCAATATCCGCTGTCCGCAACAGGCTTCGCAGCCAGCGAGCGCCTCAATGGGGATAGTGGTGGTGCAATTTGCGAGCTGGACTGCTCAAGGGGCGCCGGGATTGATCTTGCAGACCCGCATAGCCTTGCTCGCGGTACCGATCTAGCCATTTGTAGCCAGTTCTGAGACTGACGCCATACCGCCGACAGAACTTCCGCACATCATTTTCGGGCGGCACCGCCAACAGTACAAATCACGCCTTATCGACTAGTACGTGCTCCGGCCACAGCATCACTCGGCCCAGATTCGATGAGTTCCGTAAGCCTAAATGCGTTACCTATGCCTCCTAACAACCGTTATCTATTCTCCCGGCTGAACACACAGGACTCCCTACGCGATGGCCTGAGAGTGTTTTCCACACTGCAAAGAAGAAACCCCAGACAGCTTTCGCGATCTGGGGTTTCGTATA